>WGMW01000028.1 GCA_016124845.1 Flavobacteriales bacterium | reverse complement strand
TATATGACCTGAAGTATCATGTTGTGCGGATAACCAAATATAGGAGGAAGGTACTTGTTGGAGAGGTTGCTCATCGGGTCCGGGAACTGATAAGAATGATATGCAAGCAGCATGATGTGGAGACCATCAAAGGCCATGTATACTTCGACCACGTACATCTGTCCATATCGGTACCGCCCCATCTATCGGTGAGCGATCTGGTCAAGAAACTGAAGGGAAAGAGCAGTTGGAAGGTGATGAGTGAGTTCAAGACCATATCGGAGCAGTACTGGGGCAGACATTTTTGGGGCAGGGGCTATTTTGCTGCCAATTCAGGTAATGTGACGGATGAGGTGATAATGGAGTACATCAAGAACCAGGATGTGAGTAGACCGGACGGTGACCTCACCATATCGGATGATAAGAAGTCGTCATTTGAGGACATTGACCCAAACCCACCGACCTGAGTCGGAGGTAGTTTAGTTCCGATCGGTACTTCATGACGAATCCTATGGTTTGAACAAAAAGCTAACTTTTGGCTTAAAACTGTTTAAAATCCCGGTTCAGGAAAAAAATATGTTCTCGGTCCCTTGAATATTCAACACGGTGTTTTTTTGTTAGATAATGGTGGTTATGACTGTAAGGAGGTGCCAGAGATTCTCTTAAAGTTCGGTTTTTGAGTTGGAGGACATGGGTGTGAGAGGCCGGAAGCACGATTGAATCGCTTTGTTTGCAATCGTACATTCCTTGATTTCCGAGAAAGCCGCTGGAGTCATGATGTTTGGTTGTTGACGAAATGACCGTTCATCTAAAGCTGAGCATGTTGAATTGGAATTTTTAGAATCACAACTTGTTTTGGGTAGACGGAATTTGCAGAATTTCCTTGACATAAGTGTATGGCTCAATAGCCGTTCTCGTTTCTGAGCATCGGTTTCTTTGCATTTCAGACCTTTGCCTCATGCTTCCCAAAGAAGAAATACGAAAAGAGTTGTACTACCGCGCCTCACGGAGTTCAGGAAGTGGCGGGCAGCATGTGAACAAGGTTGAAACGCGGGTTGAAGCCATTTTCAATGTGAGTTCATCCGAAGTGTTGACGGAAACCCAGAAACATACGCTGCGAACGAAGTTGGGCAGGAAACTGAACAGCGAAGGTGAACTGATCGTCAGTTCGAGCGAAAGTCGATCGCAATTCAAGAACAAGGAAATTGCAACGGAGAAGTTGCTGGTGCTGCTCGAAAGCGGCCTCAAGAAACTTCCGAAGCGCAAACCGACCTCCATTCCGAAGGCCGTGAAAGAGAAGCGGCTAAAGGAAAAACGATTTCAGGCCGAAAAGAAAGAAAGACGTGGTTTCAAACCGTGATGCTTTCTAAATTCATGGCCAAACTTTGAATTATGAGAAAGTCCGTGCTGCTTTGGTCACTATTGGCGTTTTTCGCCTGCAACCAACCTCAAACCAAGGAAGAATCATCGGCTGAACAAATGACCGAGGATTCTGGGTCAGCCATTTCAACAGATTTCGATCTGGAAGGACATCGCGGTGCCCGCGGACTTTACCCTGAGAACAGTATCGAAGGTTTTTTGGCGGCCGTGGAGCTGCAGGTGAACACTTTGGAAATGGATGCCGTGATCACCAAGGACAAGAAGGTTGTGGTTTCGCATGAACCATGGATCAACTCCACCATCTGCTGGGGTTTGGACGACAAACCTGTTCCCGAAGGTAAAGACCTGAAGATCTACGATATGACCTACGATGAGGTGACCAATTACAACTGCGGAAGTCAGCCTCATCCAGATTTCCCTTTGCAAGCGAAAATGTCAACGTTCAAGCCGTTGTTAAGCGAGGTAATTCAAGAGGTGGAGGCCAGCGCAGCTGCGTTGGAAGTGGAACCGTTGAAGTACAACATCGAGATAAAAAGTACTCCCGAAGGGGACAATATCTATCATCCCGAACCAAAGGAATTCTGTGAACTTGTGCTGGAACAGGTGAACGCGGGCGGTATTCATGACCGCACCATCATCCAATCGTTTGATGTACGCGCCTTGCAGGCCATGAAGAAACTGGATTCAACCATTCCAGTGGCATTGCTGATTGCGGAAACGGATGGTTTTGAAAAAGATCTGGAAAAACTCGGATTCACACCCGACATCTACAGCCCGAATTTCCATTTGGTGAACGGGAATCTGGTGCGTTCATGTCATCAGAACGGTATCAAGATCATTCCTTGGACGGTGAACGAAGAGGAAGACATGGTGCAATTGCTCGAACTCGGTGTGGACGGCATCATTACCGATTATCCCGATGTGGCACTAACGCTGAAGATGTGATCAGTCGGAGCGTTTCGCCCACTCGATATTCGGGTTGTCGTTCAGCTTCTCAACAATACCATCGATCTCATATTCCCTGCAACTGAGGAACAATTGGTAAATATGCTCGGCCGAAGAAATTTCCGAGCCAATGGTCGCATGGAATCTACCCAGTTCGAACATGCCGCGTTTGAATGCTTCTTCCGAACGGAATTTGACCGTTACTGGAAACTTCAGAATAGGAGCCTCTGCTTTCTGTACCGGTTCCTCAACCGACTTGTGGGTTGTTTTGCAGCCGCCCAGAAGACTGGCAAGAATTATCAGTGGAATACTCCATCGCATGCCCGAAAGTAAGTCGATCGGAACAACCGCCAACCACAAATTCCTACCTTCCCACCATGCCATTTAAGATCTATCGTTCATCTGCAGGATCGGGAAAAACCTTCACGCTGGTGAAGGAATATCTGCGCATTGCCCTTTCTACAGACCGTCCAGACAACTATCGCGGAATTTTGGCTGTGACATTCACGAACAAGGCCGCGGAGGAAATGAAAGTGCGCGTGATAAATGCGCTGCAAGAAATCTCGGTAGGGAATCCGAACGATACGATGACGGATCTGCTTTCGGAAGAACTGGCGATCTCGGTTGAAACCATTGCACTGCGGGCCAAGCAAACGCTGAAGCACATGCTGCATCATTATGCCGACCTCAGCATCAGCACCATCGACCGTTTCAGCCACCGCATCATTCGAACATTTGCGCAGGATCTCGGCCTTTCGGTAAACTTTGAGGTGGAGCTGGACACAGACGTGTTGAAACAGGCGGTTTTCGAAAACCTGATGAGCAAGGTCGGTACCGAAAAACTGCTAACGGACGTGCTGGTGGATTTTATCCGCTCCGCAGCAGATGATGAGAAAGGATGGAACATCGATGGCGTGATCAAGGAGTACATCGGTGTGCTTTTTTCGGAGGAAAGTCGGTTCCATTTGGAGAAGCTGTGCAACATCGGTCTGGATGAATTTCACGCGTTGCGGAAGTCTGTGCGCCCCAAAATTGTGAGCGAGAAAAACTCGCTCGTCAATTTGGCAAGGGAGATTCTGAAACAGGCCGAAAGTTCAGGGCTTTCGGCAGCCAGTTTCTCGTATGGAAAGACGGGAATCTTCAGTTACATCCAGAAAATTGCCAGCGGCAACCTGGAAATCCCGGGAAAGCGCGCCCTCGACACGGTAGCGAATGACAAGTTCTATGGTTCCAAAATTTCGGAAACGGAACGTACATCCATCGACCTGCTGAAACCGAACATCACTGATCTGGTCAACCGCTGCGAACAGCGAATCCCACGGATCAATTACTACGAAATCGTTTTCAATCGCATCTATGCGGTGGCGCTGCTCGATGAGATGCATCGCATTCTGCAAGAAGTGCAACACGAAGAAGAAATTCTGCATATCGGAGAGTTCAACCACCTGATAAGCGATGTGGTGATGACCGAATCGGCACCGTTCATTTACGAACGCATCGGGGCGCGCTACCATCATTTTCTGGTGGATGAGTTTCAGGACACCAGCATTCTGCAATGGTTCAATCTGTTGCCGCTGGTGGACGAAAGTCTGGCGCATGACAACCTCTGTCTGGTGGTGGGCGATGCCAAGCAGAGCATTTACCGTTGGCGCGGTGGCGATGTACAGCAATTTGTGAAGCTGCCCAAGATTCACAGACCTCCTCATCTTGAGGAAAAACTGGACGGTGACCCGCAGATGGCGCAGCTTTTCGCGCAGCGGGAAAAAAGTCTTGGCGCAGCATTGTCGAGCATGACACTGGATTCCAATTTCCGATCGAGCCCAACGGTTGTCAATTTCAACAATTCGCTGTTCGAAGAACTTCAGAAAGATATGCCCGCAGACCTTGCAACCATGTTCGACAAGGCCGCGCAGATCCCCAAAAAGGCGACCGATGGACTGGTGAACATCCACATGATACGGGATGCGAAAGACCTGACCAGCGCAGATTATGATGAAATGGTGTTCGAGCAGATAAGAACGTGGGTGGATGAATGCTTGGCCGATGGTTTTTCTGCTGGCGACATCTCCATCATCTTCCGAACAAATAAACAGGCCATTAAAACTGCGTTGGATCTGGTGGAACATGGCTACGATGTGGTTTCCAACGAATCGCTGCTGATCAACAATTCGCCTCGCGTGCAACTGCTGGTAAATGTGGCCACGTTTCTTGACGACCCAAGCAATGCGGTGAATATTGCGGAGCTGCTTCACAACCTTTCTCTCTGCAATGAAACGCAGGATTTTGCGGCAGAACTTCAGCAGACCAAAGGCGGAAAGAAAACCGAATTCATCGGGCAGTTGCTTCGCGAACAATTCCCAGACATCGATTGGCAACGACTCAATTTTGAAACGCCTTATCAGCTATTCAGCGTGCTTTCGCACGGAGTTTTCCCAAATGTTCGGGAACCGAATCTTACCTTCTTTTTGGATGAGGTGCTTTCATTCGGCCAAAAGAAGAACAGTTCGCTCTCCGATTTTCTCGAACATTGGAAGGAGAAACGCGAGAAACTTTCCATTGCCTTGGACGAAAGTCCGAACTCGATTCGCATCCTCACAATACACAAAAGCAAAGGGTTGGAATATCCCGTGGTGATCCATCCGTTTGCCGATTATCCCGACAATCGCAGTAAAACAAGTGCTTCGTGGGTTTATCTGCAAGACGATGAATTTGCTCCGCTGGACCGATTGCGATTGCCGATGAGCAAATCGCTCGAAAACACGCCTTTCGAAGCCGACCTTGAACTGGAAAAGGCACACGCTGCCATGGACACGTACAACGAGATGTATGTAGCATTGACCCGTGCCAAGCAGCGATTGTACGTTTCGGGAAAGTTGGCAACCGATGCGAAAAAAGACCGCGAGCCATCAACGGCCATCCAATTCATTCGAAAATATCTGCTCGATGCAGGAAAAATGAGCGAAAGTGAGTGGGAGTTCCAAGTCGGTGAACGAACAAAGCAAGAACTGCAAGCGGCCGAATTCGACCATCTCAAACTCCTATCGTTAGGAGATCCGAACTGGCGGCAACGATTGAAAATCGCGCGACCAATTGCGGATGCGGAAACACGCCTTTCGGAATTGGATGCACGACAATTGGGTATTGCCGTGCACGAGGCAATGGCAAATATCTTTACTGCAAACGATGTGGAATCAGCCGTTCGGAAATTGGTTGAGAACGGAAGTATCAGCGATACTGATTCGCAACGCATTTCCGATCATATCCGAAACCTGATCGGAAGACCTGAACTCGCACCGCTTTATGCAGCGGAAAAATCTGTTCGGAACGAAGCAGACATTCAGCTTTCTTCGGGCGAATGGCTGCGGCCCGACCGCGTAGTTACCGAACACGGCCAAGCATGGGTCATCGATTACAAAACGGGTGAGGAACGAAACGAACATCACCGACAGCTTTCAGAGTATGTGAAAGCCGTTTCAGAACTCGGATTTGAATCTGTAGAAGGTATGCTGGTTTACATTGAATCGGAAAAACTGGTGAAAGCCCCCTGAATCCCCCAAAGGGGGCATTTTTCGATTGAATTCATACTGCGGCCGAATAGCGGTTGCGTACTTTCGTTCCATCAATTGAAATAGCATGAGTTTTCTTCAACGTTTCGGGTATTATCTTTTCGGTGTGGCGCTTGGCAGCATGTTGGTCTATGTTTGGCTTATCCGCGGTAGGGATTTTCCAGCTTGGACACCGAGCGGTCGTGTGTTGCAGGAATTGGCGGTAGATTCGGTCGTCATCGACCCAGGTGTTCATCTTCCATTCGCAGATTCGCTGCTCGTACAGCACATCAAAGCGTGCGATGTGAAATTTGACGAAAGCGTTGTGCGTGATGTTCCGTGCAAGGAATATCAGTTGGAATCGGAAAAAGAAAGGATGCGATTCAAGGTCTGCAGGTCGGAGATACGACTTTACGAATACGACCCGAAGTGATCAGTTGAGGTTTTCGCTCGGCACAGCGCATGTCACCATCACATCGCTGCCCGCAATGTGATCCAAAACCAACATGTCGAGAAATTGATCGACACGGCCATCGCGCGGTGCATCAAATTCCAGCATTTCGCCAGGTTTCAAACTCACCACAAACTGGGTTTCTCCTTTGTAATTATGAATGTCGGTCATCCAAAGTGCCAAGAGTTTTGACTCTTCTTCACCCATGTTCTGTAGCACAATAATGCCATCGCGGTAAACTCTTCTGTAACCCAAGCTGTCTCCTTTGCTGATCAATCGGTCATTTTCCTGAAAGAGTTCTTTACGGAGTGTCTTCATGTGTCTGAGTGAGAATTTCCACATGAAATTAGCCAAGAAAAAAGCCGTCAGTCCAAGTTTTGGACTAACGGCTTTAAACCTTCTGTCAACGGCCAAAATGCCGCCATGAACCTATTTCAGCGTTTCTGCCTTGGCCTTCACTTTCTCACTTTCTGGGAACCACTTCAAGGCCCAATTGATGGTCTTCTTGGCAGAATCTGCGTAGTTCTGTTCCATCAACGCATCGGTCCAACGAAGCAATCCATCTTCCAAAACGGGGGCCGTGGCCTTGCTCGGACGGTATTTCGGGTCTTCGTAAAGCGGTATCAATCCTGTCATGGCCTGCTGAATATCGCGCTCTGCCTGACCAGAGTTTCTGTTGAGGTTTTCCAAAACACCCTTAAAGAACAGCACATTGTAATCATCTGGCATCGCCTTGGTCATGTACTTATAGGTCGAAACTGCATTTCTTCGTTTACGGTCGTCATCAATGTACTGCGCAGCATCTGCAATTCCGGCCTTGGCCAGATCATCGAAATAGTCGGAATTGTCTTCCACCCAAGTTCCTTCCTTGTCCTTCTTGTAAAAGCGGGCAGCATATTTGAAAGCATCGCGCAACGCATTCGGATATTCCTCTTCCATCTTCTCATCGTTCATCTGGCTGATCATGTACCAGCCCATTGATGCGTAGAGATAGATCTCCGGGTCTTTCTTGTACTTGTCGTCATCCAGCATCTTCTCTGCCTTGTAGGCAACGTCCTCATATTTCTCTTCCATGAACAGTTTTTCCAACTTGTAATTCATGCCGCCAATTACCTGAGCCGAGGCGGAAATAGCGATTGCGATGAGAAACAGTGCGGGAAAAATTCGATTCAAAAATTTCATAGTTGTGTTTGTGGTTTTGATTCAGGGCGAAGGTAATCAACTATCATGCGAAAGTCGAAGAAGCACCACACAACTTGTTGCGAAGCTGTTAAAATATGTGAGGTTTTGCCTTTTGAACAAGCATTGCTCCATGGTTGCGTTTGAAGGAAGAAACAGAATTAATAGTTGCTGAAACCTGTTGAACAGATGAGCATCGATTATGGAAACATGCGTGACAATTGTCAGCGAACGCTAACTTTGAATTGTTCTACTTTCAACCCCTCAAAACCAAACGATATGAAAAAGACAGCCATCATCCTCGCATCGGTCATTCTATTTGCATCTTGCGACCAGCGCGAAAAAGAACTGGAGCAGAAAGTAGCGGAGTTGCAACAGCAATCGGAGCAGAAAGATCAGGACATCGATGCTTTCATCACCTCATTGAGCAACATCCAATCGAACTTGGACAGCATTAAGGAATTGGAAGGAATTGTGACCGCACGGGCAATTTCTGTTGAAACGAACGAATCGGCAGAAGATGCGATCGTGAACGATATGATGCTGATCTACGAACGGATGAAGCGCACCAACGACCAGCTGGAAACCTTGGAGAAAAAAGTGCAGCAGAGTTCCATTGCTTCCGATAAGTTGAAAACGCTCATCGCGCAACTGAAAGAGGACATCAAGAAGAAAGATGAGGAGATAGCCATGCTGAAAGAAGGTCTGACCGAAGCCAATATTTATATTGACAAGTTGATGAGCAGCGTGGACCGATTGGCGATGGAAAATGAACGCAGGGTGCAGGTGATCCAAGAGAAGAATCAGGCTCTACAAGAGAAAGAAGCTGAGATGCAGAAAGGGTTCTGGACATCTGGTTCTGTGAAGGATCTGCGTGCCAAGAACATCATCGACAAGGAAGGCGCATTCCTTGGATTGGGTGGCGTGAAAGTGGTGTCGGAAGACATGAACTTGGAAGACCTGACCGAGATCAACATTTTGGAAGTGACCGAAATTCCGTTGGACACCAAGAAGGCGGAACTGGTAACCTCACATCCAAAACACAGCTACGAATTTGTGGAGGAAGGAAAGAAAGTGACCAAACTCGTCATCTCCGACCCGACCGAATTCTGGCAGAACTCCAAAGTGCTGGTCATCGTAACCAATTGATCGGTTTGGAAGCACGAGATTTCGCACAGAAATTCCTGCTGGAGGAAGTAAAGAAGATGGAAGCGGCCAATGTGCCGCTTCATCTTTTATTGGCCATTGTGCAAGGTATGGAAACGGCCGGAGCATTGCTTGATGACAAGCCCTTCAAAGCCAAAGGACAAGGCAAAAAGCGTTTTCAGTTTACCCTGAGAAAGTTGTTTCCAAAGCCGTATTCAGAGGCAAACAACCGATTGGACCTTTACAGTCAATTGCGTAGCCACATGGCGCATTGCATGTTGCCTGCCACTTCCATTGTGGTAGTCACAGATGCTGACAACCATTTGGCGTTCGATTCGGAAAACCGCCTCCAGCTATGTCCAAGGTCATTCTTTACCGATTACGAGAACGCTATTCTTGCACTTCTCGAAAAACTGGATTCAGGAGAACTCCAAAACAAGAAGGTCCTTTTTGATGGTTTGAATGAACTCTGACATGGATGAAAGACACGACATCGCCACACGGGCCGACATCGAGCAATTGATGCAGGATTTCTACGAACTGCTGCTGAAAGATGAAGTGGTCAGTTTCCTCTTTACAGATGTGGCCAAACTCGATCTGGAAGAACACCTCCCAAGGCTATCCGACTTTTGGGAAGATCAACTGCTCGGCACCAACAATTACAACGGAAACCCGATGCGCGTGCACATGGACCTTCATCGGAAATCAGCGCTCAAGAAAGAGCATTTTGATACGTGGCTCATGCATTTCAACCGAACGGTGGATGCGCGGTTTGCAGGTCCTAAGGCGCATTTGGCCAAGGAACGTGCGTTGAGCATTGCCACCGTAATGCAGATAAAAGTCGCTACTGCTTCACAAAGGTGACCGTGTCGGTTGTTGCAGGCTGGGCAGCCGCAAGTACCGTCAGGCAGTTTTCGCTGGCATCTGTAATGTACCAGACGTGCGAAACGTAGGTCTGCTGCAAGTGGGTTTCACCATCATCCAGCGTGCTGTAAAGTGTCAATCCGCTGCTGTAGTTTTTCCAATAGATCTTCACGGTCTCACCACTCTGATTATCGAAAAAGAGATAGGTGGAGGCCGTTCCCGTTGGAGAAGTGAGGCTGCTCAATTCTGCACAGTCCGAAACGGTGAGCGCTCCATTGCCAAACAGCGTTGTGAACACTTTTTCCACCTCGTCTTTCTTGCATGCAGAAAATGTGGTGATGGCCGCTACAAAAAGATACTTTGCTTTCATGATCCTGAGTTTAAGGGTTGTAGCAAAGGAATTCTGAAACAGGAATCTCCAACTACGCTGTTCTGCGTATTTGCGGGCCACTTTGGCGGAAAACCCCAACTGCCAAATAAAGCAGCAGAATAACGATAAAACGGAGAGAAGGGTGCAGCATCTGCGGCAGGTAATTCCATCCTACCAATAGCCCTGCGTACAGGACAATGAGGAACAGCGAATATGGTCGCGTCCATTTGGGGCGGTTCTTTTTGAGAAGCGCATAACCGAAAATGGCGTTGGTGGGCAATGCCCAGAGGATGTTCCAATTGTAATCGGCCGAGAAATGGTTGGTGAAGAACCACAGGAAGATGCCGTTCCAACCAAAGAAACTGGTGAGCATGAAAACCACACCATCGAAAATGCGTGTGGAACGCCCTGCAAATCGGAAAATGGTGACGAAAACCGCGCTGATAAGTAGAAACGCCACAAACACGACCTGCGGCACAAACCAACTTTTCTCCTTCACTTCAGGCGATGCCTTGAAAGTGATCTGTTTGGCCTCCACCAATGGTTGGCTTTCTCCACCGCGAACCACATACGCATGGTCGAAGGCCTCTTCCAACTTCTCTGGCAAGTACATGTATTGCATGGCGGTAGCGGGTTTGTCAATACGCGCTCCGAGACAGAGATCGATGCCCAGATCGCCCCACGGCTGTTCCCGAGCAATGTAAAGGTCGGTTAGTTGGCGGATGGAGAGACGATCACTCCCCAAGTAGGTCGTATCGAACTCCACCGTTCCGCCCATCGCATCCATAATAATGTCGCGCGGCCGCGTGGAGCAATTGTCGAAAAAGTAATCGTAGAGGTATTCGCGATTCTCCTTCTTGGCGTTCCATGTCAGCTTATCAAACAGTGCCTGTTTTTCGGCCAAGGTCATGTTCAGAAACTGTTCACGCACCGAGCGGTTGTAATACTCGTAAGCTCGGACGAAATCTTCATAGCGGTTCACCGCCAGCATGTACATGGACCGCCCCTGAACGAAGTTCCAATAGAAATTGGGCTGGTCGAAATCGAAGGTGCCGTAGTTGTAAACGGCATCGAAACCAACTGCGGGATCGTGAATGCGGATGGCCGTGTGGCCGAATGCCTCATACAGTTCCTCGCCTGGTCCGCAGGTAACCAAACTCACCTGGCTCGCTTCGGAAAGCGAAAAACCCATCTGTGCAAAACTTGCGAACGGAAGAAGAAAAATGAATATGAAGCATCGTAGCATCTGCCAAAAATACATACTCTGTATTGTGCTGATAACTTCTCAAATGAATTGACATTTTGGAATCTGCCATCTGCATATCTTGTACCTGTTAACCCTTTAAACTTCAAGATCATGCTAAAGGAATTCAAAGAATTTGCAATGAAAGGCAACGTTATGGACATGGCCATCGGTATCATTATCGGTGGTGCGTTCGGTAAGATTGTTGCTTCGTTTGTGGCCGATGTTCTCATGCCTCCGCTGGGAATTCTCATCGGTGGTGTCAATTTCAAAGACCTGAAGATCGTGCTGCGCGATGCCGTGCTTGATGCCCAAGGCGCAGAAACGGCTGCCGCTGTGTCTATCAACTACGGTAACTTCATTCAGGTGACGTTTGATTTCATCATCATCGCATTTGCAATCTTCTTGATGGTGAAGGCCATGAATGCCGCCAAGAAGAAGGAAGAAGCCGCTCCTGCCGCACCACCGGCTCCGCCAGCACCAACCAAAGAGGAAATACTTCTTACAGAGATTCGCGATCTGCTGAAAAAATAACTGCAGATCGATGTTTGACAGCAGCCGTGGCACCACCGTGTCACGGCTTTTTTATGTTACAATTTCAACTGAGCGTTGTAACTTTGGGCGATGCTTCGTTACTCCTTCATTGCCCTTGCCGTTGCGCTGTTGTTTTGCAGCATGCAGGTCCATGCTCAGGTAGATTCGGTCACGGTAGAAAAAGTCTCCATCATCAATGCCAAACACAAAGTGGAGGGCATTTACCAAACGTTTGACGAGTTCAGGAGGAACGAACCGTTCTATACCGATTCGTTTACCATTCTTCCGGCCGAGATCAGTACTGCCGAAGATGAGAATTCCGGTGTGTTCGGAGGATTCGGAAACAGCGCACTGGATTACATAGACTGTGTGGAATCAGAACTTGAGACCAAGCCGCTCAGGCATCCGCCATTTGGCAGTAGGTATTTCGGTTATTGTAAGAACGATACTGTTTACATCGGATTCTGGAGATTCCATCCCATTACCGAATGGGGACACCTGACACTTATTCATGTTTCTGAACTGAGGTATCACCAAAACAGTGGTTCTTGGATGGCCGGAGGAGCCGGTGGCGCCCCTACATTCTCACCTGGCTTTGGAGGAATGGTAAGGTCGGTGAACAAATGGTTTGTCCTTGATTACATGACGGGAGATATTGCATCCATCAGCACCCTGCTCCTAAAAGACAAGTTTAACAAGTGGGACAAAGAGCTTTATCAAGAATATAGAAAGACCAAAAACAAAAACTCAGAATCGGTTCAACTTGAGTTTCTCCGAAAGTTCAACGAACGACATCCCATCAAGTTCTGATTCCCTGACAGTTCCATGACATACCAAACAGAACGCTGAGCGATCTTCGCGCTGCGAAGTCAAACCGCTTCATGGAGCTTTTCAAAACCATCGCCTTTACGCACAAGACCACCGACCTGAAAGACATCGGGCGGCTGCATATTGAGGACGATGACCTGAAGGAAAGACTTTCTCGATTGAAAGAAGAATTGCAGTTGGATGAGCTGCTTTACCTCTCCACCTGCAACCGTGTGGAGTTCATGGTGGTTTCGGAGCAGGAATTGAACGAGGATTTCCGTAAGCGGTTCTTTCAGGCGTTCAATCCCGAATGGGCAAATGGCGATATTGAATGGGCAGCCAACCACAGCCGAACGTTCGAAGGGTTGCGTTCGCTGCAACATCTGTTTTACGTGTCGAGCAGTATCGACTCGTTGGTGGTGGGCGAGCGCGAGATCATCACGCAAGTGCGCGAAGCGTACGAGAAATGCCACAAGTTGGGATTGACTGGCGACCGTTTCCGACTGCTTGTGCGTTCGGCCATTGAAACGGCCAAGCAGGTTTACACGCAGACGCAGATCGCTCAGAATCCTGTTTCAGTGGTATCGTTGGCGTACCGCCAGATGCGTGAAGCGGAGATCGATCATCCGCCACATATCGTCATGGTAGGTGCGGGACAGACCAACCAAACCATGGGGCTGTATTTGAAGAAAGCCCCTTTTGGAAAGGTGACGGTTTTCAACCGTACGCTGAGCAAAGCGGAAGAACTGGCCGCAACGCTTAAAGGAACGGCCAAGCCATTGAGCGAACTGAAGGATTTCAACGAGCCGTTCGATATCCTCATCACCTGTACAGGCGCTTCGCAACCCATCATCAATAACCGCCTATACAGGCAACTTATCGGAAACGACCTCAGGCAAAAGGTGATCGTTGACCTTGCCGTGCCATCCGACCTTGAGCAGGAAGTGCTGCGCAAGAATAACGTGCTGTACATCGGCATCGAAAACCTGAAGGAACAGGCGCGCAAGAACCTCGAACAGCGCCAAAAGGAGTTGGAAGTCTGCAAGCGGCTCATCACCGACCGCATCAGCGAGTTTGAGCAATTGCTGCGCGAACGGCAGATCGAGATCTCGATGCGCGAGATACCGAAGGTGGTGAAAGACATCCGCGAACGCGCGGTAACGCAGGTCTTCCAGAAAGAACTGGAACAGATGGATCCGCAATCGCGCGAAGTGCTGGAGAAGATGATGGATTACATGGAGAAGAAATACATCAGTGTGCCGATGAAAATGGCCAAAGAGATCATGTTGAAAGGTTAACATGAAATAGCCACAGATGCACAGATTTTCTCAGATTACAAGATTATTTATTCTGTGAAATCAGTGTAAAACCGTGAATCTGTGGCGAGTAAAATTTTATCTGAAAAATGAGCAGAAAAATCATCATAGGATCGCGCGGTAGCGACCTGGCCCTGTGGCAGGCACATCATGTTGAAGGCAGATTGCAGGCGTTGGGCCATGAAGTGGAGATCAAGATCATTAAGACGCAGGGCGACAAGATCCAGCACCTGAGTTTCGATAAGATGGAAGGCAAGGGTTTCTTTACCAAGGAATTGGAAGAGAAACTGCTGGATGGCGAGATCGATCTGGCAGTGCATTCGCACAAGGATCTTCCCACCGAGCATCCCGAAGGACTGATCATTGCTTCGGTCTCGGAGCGCGAAGACCCATCTGACCTGTTGCTCATCCGTAAGGAGAAAGTGGATGCTTCCCAGAAATTGGAAATGATCGCCAACCCAGTTGTCGGTACTTCTTCTGCCCGTAGGAAATCGCAATTGCTGCACCACCGAGCCGATATTGAGATTAAAGACCTGCGCGGAAACGTTCCAACGCGCATCAACAAGCTTCGCGAAGGACAGTATGATGCCATCATGCTGGCGGCTGCCGGTGTGGAGCGTCTGCAACTCAACCTATCGGAATTCCACGTGCTGAAACTCGACCCGAAGGAGTTCATTCCAGCGCCTGCACAGGGCGTTCTGGGACTACAGATACGCGAAACGGACACGGACCTTGCCGACATTCTTTCTGATTTGAACGATGCCACCGTTGCCCGAAGAATCGGTGTGGAACGCAGAATCCTGAACCTGTTCGAGGGTGGATGCCAAATGCCGTTGGGCGCTTATTGCGAAGAGAACAGCGGCACCCTCACCGTAAAAGCCTGTGTGGCCGATGCGTGGGACAAGCCCGTTCGCATAGCGGAACTTTCCGGAACCGATGTAGAAGAACTGGCGCAGCGGGCAGTCGCAGAACTCAAGGGGTGAAACGCTCCATTTTCATATCGAGGCAACTGGCCGAAGACAGCCACCTCCTCGCCTACCTCACCGAGCACAACTGGGAGGTTTATCACCGTTCGCTCATCCGCATTGAGCCCATTCCGTTTCACATTGAGAACGAGTACGATTGGATCTTCCTTTCCAGTTCCAATGGCGCCAAGTTGCTGCTCGAAAGTTGGCAACCTCCGCAAGGCACTCGCATTGGTGTAGTGGGCGAAGCCACGGCCGCAACCGTCCGGTCGTTCGGGTACGAACCTGCGTTCGTTGGCGCATCCGGCAATATGCACGAAGTGGGAACGCATTTCGTACCCGTGTTGGGCAACAAGAGTGTACTGTTCTGCGGGGCCGAAGGTGGTTCCGAGAAACTACGTTCCGAACTGCCACAGCATCAGGTGCATTTCCTGCCCATTTACCGCACGGTTTCCGAAACCGAAGCAAGCATTCCCGCTACCGAAGTGGTGTTCCTTACCAGTCCGTCCAATGCGCGGGGCTACATGAACTGCGCTAAGCTGGAAGGTAAAACCGTGATTGCCATTGGCCACACCACAGCCGAATTCCTACACCAGCAGGGCGTTGAGAACGTGCGCATTCCCTCCGCTCCTACCGAAGAGCATGTGGTGGCGCTGCTGCGCAGAATGTAGGCAGGTTTCGGTTTGGGAATACCCGAAAACGACACAATGCCTTGT
Organism: Flavobacteriales bacterium; assembly: GCA_016124845.1. Classification (NCBI taxonomy): domain Bacteria; kingdom Pseudomonadati; phylum Bacteroidota; class Flavobacteriia; order Flavobacteriales; species Flavobacteriales bacterium. Next base: position 15,472 of record WGMW01000028.1, on the reverse strand, counting down.
TGAAGGTGATATTTGTGTACTTTGGAGAGTGTAAAACCAAAGCCGATAGAGTTGGCAAACGATAACTCGTTACTCTTAGCCAATGGTTGGCTGCCATTTGAAAGAACGATGAAACTAAAACAGAAGGGGCGATATTTTGAATTACCAATTGTCGGACAGACAATCAAAAAAATCATCTTTGACGGGCTGCTGACACTCGTCTTTGACGACCAAGAAGAAAGCCACCTTAAACTTCACTCGACATTCAAAGTGACCCAATACAACCAAACTGTCGAAATCAACCCTGGAGACAAAGACGCGCTGACGGTTTTCTACGACAATTACGGACAGTCAATTAAAGATGCTAAAGCGGATGGAGAGGGAAATCTTTGGCTCACATTTGACAACGGGACAGAAATAACCCTTGAGGATGGGCCATATGAGAATTGGCACTACACAAAAAGGAACTTGATCAACCCAATGGACAGCTTAAATGTTCACGGTGGGGTTGGACGAACTGTACATTAAAGAAAAACGGCAGCCAACACCCTCTAAAATCAAATGCTCGTGACTGTGCGTCAGTTGGCAGCTAAATCCCTACTTCTTCTTCTCGCTTTGCTGCACCACCCCGCCTGAAACGATGAATTTCATCACTTCGGTAGAAGGCATATCGAGAAACTCCACGTGCTCCCTGCGCACAGCCATTTGGTTACCCATAACTCCGTATGAGTAAGGAAAATAGACGGAGATGTACTCTTCGGAGAGCTTGAGATCCTTGAGGTCGTGGCGGGTTACAAAACCGAACTTGTACTGTTCGGGGTCGCGCTGCACCAGCACCTTTACGGGCTTGCCCATCTTATCCTCCTTCCCGAAGAAAACGGTAATGAGGTCCTTTACCGCAAAGTAGATGACCTTGACCAACGGGGCGCGTTTCATCAGTTCATCGAACCACGCCACAGCCGACCGCGACACCAAATGCGCAATGAGGTAGCCGAGCATGGCCAACCACAGAAAGGAGAACAGCAGTCCGAGGTGCAGCTCTGCATCGTCCATCAGATACGCAACTCCACCAGGTATGTGGCCTCCAAGTACCGAAGGGAAATGACAGGGGATCTCCAGGCGATCTAAACCGCCCCATCAAAGGACCAGGCCGAAGTGGCCCTTGCCTGCTTTGTTCGGTGCAGTGCTCAGCACACTCGATTCATTGCTAAATTCGGCCAGCACCATTTTTACGATGGATATTTATTCTCGTTACTCGGAAAAGGAACATTCACCCAAGTCATTGGTCAAGGTTGGTCGCATTGCCACACTTCTATTAGTGATTGTCGGTTGTGTTTGGGCACCTATTGTGGGTAGTTTCGACAGCCTTTACGATTATATTCAGAAGTTTTGGGGACTAATTCAGCCAGGTATTCTTGCGGCATTCCTGTTCGGCATCCTTTGGAAGAAAGTTCCTTCTCAAGCAGTAATCGGTGGAATGATTCTAAATGTACCAGTTTATGGGGCACTATTGCTTATGGATGAGTTCTTGTTGCCTGCAGACGGAAAGATTGCGTTCCTTCATTACATGATGATCACCTTTGTGATTGTTTGCATCTACATAACCGTGGTCACGTTACGAACACCGCAACAAGCTGAGGCGACCATTCCGGTTAAGTTCGATTATGATGTGAGACTATCTCCTGTGGTAAAGGTCTGGAGCGCGTTGATCTTCCTAAGCACCGTGGCGCTTTACTGGTTCTTCAGGTAGATGGTGGGTATGAACCCAAACGCACTTCAGACGGATGCATTCGTCTGGTAAATACGTGAGATCTATTGGGCAATTTCACTGCTACCGTTTTTCCTTATCGGTCAGATAAGGGTAGTGCGGTACTTTTGTCGTATGCTTCTGCCAAAAAACAACACCCTCCGTTCCCTTCGCAATCTGTACCGCGATGTGTTGGGTTCCATGTACGAAACAGAGGAAGTGGATGCGCTGTGGAAGTATTCGTTGGAAGACAAACTGAGCATCCGAACAGATTCCAAGAACGTGGATGCGCCCATTCTTACCGAGAGCAATCTCAATATCATCATTCCCGTGTTGGAGCGTTTGGCAACGGGAGAGCCGTACCAGTACATCATCGGGGAGGTGGAATTCTATGGCTGCAAACTGAAAGTGGATAAGCGCGTGCTCATCCCGCGCCCCGAAACAGAGGAACTCTGCGAGTTGGTGCTGCGCGAGAACGATACCACCAGACCCCTCAACGTCATTGACCTCGGAACAGGCAGCGGTTGCATTCCAATAGCCCTCAAAAGCAAAGCCCCGGCCTGGCAGGTAAGTGCCGTGGAAGTGGACCAAGGCGCGCTATCCCTCGCCAAGCAAAACGCCACTCTCAATAGCAACGACATCAACTTCCAACAGTTCAATCTACTGTCAACCGTTAACCGTTTACCTTCAATCTATTCAATAATAGTAAGTAACCCGCCATACATTGCTGAAAAAGAAGCAGATACGATAAAAGAAAACGTGCTTGTCCATGAGCCGCATCTGGCACTTTTCATTCCCGATACAGACCCGCTGTTGTTCTATCGAAAGATGTTGGATATTGGACAGCAATCATTAGAAAAAGGTGGCAGATTCTACTTCGAATTCAACGAGAAGTACGGTGCAGAAATGCAGGAACTGATGGCGCAAAAAGGTTATTCCGATATTCGGATGATTAAAGACCTGAGTGGCAAGGATAGGTTTGCTGTATGTACAAAGCAGTAGTTAGGAATAAGGAGAAAGGAGTTATTAGAAGATTTGTGGAGATGGGTCATCCTGAGTATTCCAATGAAATTGGAATGTATCGAAGGGTGTGCGTAGGCTTCGATACAATCTTTCCTCCGTCAAGATCACTCAGCCTGACCATGCTCTTTCTTTTTTTTCCCGTTTTCCTGTTCTCTCAAGAAGCAAAACAAGACAGCACAGACTTCATTGAACAGCAATTGGTGGCAGCTGAGGTGGACACACCCGTCATTGAACCGCTGTCATTGGAAATCGTTAAATCTGAGTTGGCCTCTCTTAAGGAGAAGTACCGAAAGGATTACCGACCACTCATCGGCATGGACAACCATTACACCGCTTTCTTCGGTCAGACCGCCAACTTCTGGGGGCTGAAGATCGGGCTGGAACTGTTTCAGAACTACCGCATGGGTTTCGGTGGCTATTACATGCCCAAAAAGGTGGCCATGGCCCCGCTCATCACCAATTCGGACACCACTTATCAGAAGTTCCGCATGCATTATTACACCACGTTCATGGAGTGGATCTTCATCCGAAATTTCCGATGGGAATTGGCCTTGCCCGTTTCTGCGGGTTATGGCCGTGCTGAGGTGGAACGCTGGGTTCCTGGTCGCACTCGTGATGTGATGGGGCATTGGGTAAAGGGAAAGGACGTGAACGAATTTGTGGCCACCGTCAGTGTCAATGCACATTACAAGATCTTCAGTTGGGTGGGTATCGGTGTTGGTATCGGTTGGCGGCAGATATTGAGTCCCAATCAGCAGATACAGCACGATTTCAGCGGTGGCATTCTCAGCTATAAGATCAAACTGTTTCCGCACCATTTGTATCGGGCACTTTTCCACAAGGAGAAAATTCTCGAAGAAAAAGGCGATTATCGCTGGAGGAAATACTTGAACAGGAATTTGAGGAGATTGAAGCGTGAACAGGGGAGGTAGTTGACAGAGTTGATAAAGAGATAGAGTTGACATGTTGGTGCCAAAGAAGCGCAGAGAGCACAGAAGTATTTGCAGAAAAATTGAAAGGAGACTTCTGAGAAATCTGTGAAAATTTGTGTTTCTGTGGTTTTAAAATGTTTTTTCAATCGGCAATCAACTTGAAAAGTTTGCAGAGATAAAATGAACCGAGAAGAAGCGAAAATTAGAATTGCCGCGCTCAGCAAAGAGTTGGACGAGCACAACTACAAGTACTATGTGCTCAGCGAACCCACCATTTCCGACTTCGAGTTTGACAAGAAGATGGAGGAACTTCAGGCGTTGGAGGCCGAATTCCCCGAATTTCTGAGTTCGGAAAGCCCGAGCCAGCGCGTGGGCAGCACCATCACCAAGGAATTCCCAACGGTAAGACACAAGTACCCGATGATGTCGCTGGGCAACAGCTACAGCAAAGAGGAGATGGAGGAGTTCATGGCGCGCATCAACAAGACCTTGGAACGCGAGGTGGAGTACGTGTGCGAACTCAAATTCGATGGTGTGGCCATCAGCATCACTTACGAGAATGGGAAGATGGTGCGTGCCGTAACGCGGGGCGATGGTGTTCAGGGAGATGAGATCACGGCCAACATCCGCACCATCCGCAGTCTACCGCTACAGGCCAAGGGGAACTACCCGAATGAATTTGAAGTGCGTGGCGAGGTATACTTCCCACGCAAAAATTTTGACCGACTGAACCGCGAACGGGAAGAGATAGGTGAGCCGCTGTATGCCAATCCGCGAAATACGGCCTCAGGTACGCTCAAATCGCAGGACAGCAGCGTGGTGGCCGCGCGCGGCCTCGATTGTTTCCTCTACATGGCCATTGCGCCAGAGAAGGTGGCAGAGACGCATTACGATAGCCTGATGAAGCTGAAAGAGTGGGGTTTCAAGGTGTCGGAGCACACCCGCCAATGCAAGAATGCGGAAGAGGTCTTTGCCTTTATCGAGAAGTGGGACACGGAGCGTTTCAACCTCGGTTTTGACATTGATGGCGTGGTCATCAAGGTGAACAGCTTGGACGATCAGGAAGAGCTGGGTTTCACGGCCAAATCGCCCCGATGGGCCATTGCCTACAAGTTTGCCGCAGAACAGGCCGTCACCCGATTGAATGAAGTGACCTATCAAGTAGGAAGAACAGGTGCCATCACACCCGTTGCTAATTTGGAACCTGTGCTGTTGGCTGGTACAATCGTAAAACGCGCCTCACTTCACAATGCCGATCAGATAGCCAAACTCGACCTGCATATTGGTGATATGGTTCAGGTGGAGAAAGGAGGGGAGATCATTCCGAAAATTGTTGGAGTTGATCTGGCCAAAAGGCAGCCCGATTTTCCTGTGGTGGAGTTCATCCACAACTGTCCAGAATGCGGAACGGAACTCATCCGCAACGAAGGCGAAGCGCAGCATTTCTGTCCGAATGAGTTGGGCTGTCCGCCACAGATCAAGGGCAAGATGGAACACTTTATTGGTCGCAAGGCCATGAATGTGGATGGACTGGGTGCAGAGACCGTGCAGCAATTCTACGATGCCGGTTTGGTAGAAAACGTTGCCGATCTGTACGAACTTACCTACGAACAAGTAGTGGCTTTGGACCGCATGGCGGATAAAAGTGCCACCAACCTTTTGGCAGGTTTGGAAGCGTCCAAGCAAGTCCCGTTTCCACGTGTTTTGTTTGCCATCGGCATTCGGTACGTAGGAGAAACCGTGGCCAAGAAACTCGCAAAGCATTTCAAGAACATTGATGCGTTGATGACTGCTTCTCAGGAAGAACTGGTAGCCGTGGATGAGATCGGAGACCGCATTGCGGAAAGCGTCCTTCATTTCTTTGCAGACGAACGCAACCGCACCATCATTCAACGGCTAAAAGACCACGGATTGCAATTCGAAATGGAAGAAGCCGAAGGACCGGTTTCCAATGCGTTGGAAGGGAAATCCTTTGTAGTGTCAGGTGTTTTCTCGCAGTTCAGCCGTGATGAGATCAAGGCCGAAATTGAACGCCACGGAGGCAAGAACGTGAGTTCCATCTCCAAGAATACCGATTACGTCCTGGCAGGCGATAAAATGGGCCCATCCAAACTCAAGAAGGCCGAAGACCTTGGTATTCCCATCATCTCCGAAGAGGATTTTGTGGGGATGGTTAGTTGATTGTTTGGTTCACATTGAAAGCGAGAGTATTTTCAATTGGTAACTGGATTTTTTCCTTTTTTGGCAATGTATTTTTAAATCATGATCATTGTAGCAATTAATCATGACCTTTATGAAGCACCGTATAGTTTTTTTTATTTTAAACTTGGTTGGACTTACCATTGTCGCACAGGAAAGAACGTTCGAATCTGACGCTGCCGATGTTTATATGAGTGAGCAGCAGAAGCGTGACCCAGAGTTGACAATGAAGTCATTCGTTTCTGCCCAGAAAAGTCAAGTTATTCTGGAAATGGGAGGTCGAGATGGATTGTCCTATGTCACATTTGACAAAACATTGGGTGTTGTTGAGGTCAAGAAGGGAATGAGCGAGGAACTGGGTCGGGTATTCTCATCTCAGAAAGGCGATCCAGACCCTATGAGGTTCGACTTTGCAAATAGGCAATTTTGTTTAAAAGGAATAACGGATTTTGATGAGAGGACAAATCATGTAATCCTCTATGAGATTGACATGCTCGAACAGACCATTTTGTCAACAGAAGAGATAGGTAAATTGGAGGGTGATGAGTTTCTCAAGGAGTTTCGTTTCAGCGCCTTGGATTGGAACTTAAGTCCTGATGGGTCTAAACTTGTAATTCTATACAAGCTCCCAGAAACAAAGGACGACAAAGGCAATACAATTTATAAGTTCAATTTCATCGTTTACGATTCCTAGGTGACTAAACTATGGGAGCGTGCGGTTGAATTCAGTGATCCAAAAAGTCAAATATCAGTTGGTGGAGTTAGTTGGTCATATATGGGAAGCACCTCTGCATTTCAAATAAGTAATGAAGGGAACATTATGTGCTGGGCTACTAATGAACGAGAAGAATTCGCTCTCTATAATATCTCTGCTGATAAAACGATTAGAGTTGAGGTTCCTAACGTGAGAAAGGGAAATTGGGATTTTGAAACGAATAATGGCTCGATGGTTATGGTCGGTACATACACGGAAGATGAGATTGGAGCCGCAGGATTATTGGTGGTCAATTGGAACGGAAAAGAGGGTTCGGAGCCTATTGTCAATAAAGTTCCGATAACAGTAGAGCATCTTCTTACAAATCAAACGGATAAAGAAGTTGAAAAACTCAAGAAAAAGGTATCGAAGGGAAAGTCATTGGAGATAAGATATTTTCACCTGAAGACTGTAAAACTCCTTGATGATAATAGCCTTGTGGTTATTGGACAAAAGAGCTATTCGTCCGACTCTGGCTTTGAGTATCAATTTGACTACCATGTTTTTCACATCAGCCCGCAGAATGAACTCCTTTTCGATACTCAGATTCCTTACAGCGCAGGTGGGGGAGGTTTCGATATTGGCTACCGTACCAAATTCATTGGTAATACCATGTATCTGTTCTTCAACGACAGGATTGAAAACTTAACAGCCGATTGGTCCAAGAATGTACCAGAGAAGTATACTGGTCCGGAAAATGTGGTCAGCCTGGTAAAGATGGACTTTTCAAATCCAGAACTGAATCCCAAGCGCTATCCGCTTTGGAATTTTAGAGATGTCGATGGTAAGTTTGAACCGAGAAAATATACTTCTCCTAATGGCTCGGACTTCGGATACTTTTATATTCAAGGAGGTAGGCTTACCCAACGGTTGATAAAGATTAAATTCAAATAGTCTAATACTACAATACATCCGATTGGACGATTAAAATTCACAAAGGCCGAAGACCTCGGTATTCCCATCATCTCCGAAGAGGATTTTGTGGGGATGATCTCATAAAAAAAGGTCGCCAATTGGCGACCTTTTCTGTTCAATATGTGCTGAAATCACTTCGAAACTTGGAATCGGGAAACTCCAACTTCGTAATCTTTTGAAACAAGTTTCAGTACATAGAAACCTTCTGGAAGTTGATTCACCGATATCTGGTTGGTAGTAAGTGTTCCTGTCAATACGGTTTTGCCAAGTACATCCACCACTTCGTAGGTGCCATTGTTGAATTCCGTCCCTGAGACACGAAGGAAATCGGTGGTCGGGTTCGGATAAACGTTCACTTGCGTGAAATCCGATTCCTTGATTCCTGTAGAAACATCTGTGTACTGCAGCAGGTATTGTGGAGCTCCCCCCGAATTGAATTCGGTAATAACCAGAAGGGGGTAATGGATGCCTGCCTTGTACCAGTGATAAATGGATGTTGTAGTATTGGCAGATTGAGGAATGCCAACCGGCTGGTCGGTGTAGTCTTCCTCGATCTTCACTCTCAGCACATCTGTAAAGGTGCCTGATGGCGTGGTCAGCGTTCCGTAGCCATCCACGCTGGAAGTAACGCTACCAGAACGGTTCCAGTTATATCCGGCATTGCTGAAGCTTGCTGCCAGATTGTCGGAATTGGTGTTGCCATAGGCCAACGGAAATGTGAAGAATATTTCACCGTCAGAGTATGGAATATTTGTACCTGATGCCGAAAGGCCGTAACTGGTCTCATTGGAGGTTCCGGAATTGAAGTACATGTAAGTTCCCTGAATGGCAACGTAGAGTGCCACATTCGCGTTTGGGAAGCTCGAAGCTTCGCTTGTGGTAGAAGCGTCCAAGATGTCGATGGTAGCTACGTTGTTTTCAGAAACCCCTGAAAAATCCCAGGTCTGGTTGGCCCCTGATGGCCCTGCCTGTTCCCAATCGCAGAGGTGAAGCGTATAGCTGTCTCCGGCAGTATAACCGATGTCTGATGATTGCAACGTAGGTTGTGCAATAGCTCCTCCGGAGAGGATGAGCAGCGAACCGATAAAGTGTAATTGTTTTTTCATGTAATGTTTTTTGTGTTTTGTCAAAAATAAGTAACAAAACAGATTATATAATATTAAATTACAATGTTTAATTAAGGGTGTGTCTGTCAGGTCTCAAGCCACACAAGCAGAATCGTTATGGGTGGCAGAACTAATCTGTGTCTTCGCACCAATGGTTGTTCTCAAAAATTCGAAATAGCGAATCAACTGGTTCAACCTGTTCTCCAAAATGCGTTCTGACCGTCTGGTCTAAGGAAGAACTCCCAAAGGTGTCTGTTGGTTGAGCCACATTGATGAATGCAAATAAGGAAGACGTACCATTGAATTGGCATCTTCTGTCACCACCAGCGTCTTTTGCTCCCAACAAGGCTGCCATCAGTTTGCAAGCAAGGTCTCCGGTTTCTCGGAGAAAGCGGGCTTCCATGGAATCAAGCACATTCTGTCCAGTAAGAAGGTTCCCTTGAATGGCATACGTTGCGCCAAGTAGATGTCCTTGGTACCCATCGGTCTGCAGACCAGTGAATGCTGCGGTTTTTCGTTCACCCCTCAATACAGCAATTCCATACTGTCGCAGTTGAGGCTGTTGGGTCACATCGTTTTCCTGAAGCCAACCTAAAATCCTGTCAGGACGTTCCCCAGAAAGCAACTTCACGGTGCCACCTATCTGATTTACGGGCGAATAGTTTGCCTGGGTGTTTATGGCACCTATGCTAGGCAAGACATGGGCAATGAAATCAGCATCGGGAAGATTGACACGGAACAGGTCAACACAGGAGGCACCAGCACTTCCAACCTCCCTGGTAATAGTATCAATTGCCACGATGGAGAAAGTGTCTTGCGCATACGCCATTACAGATGTTGAGATACACAGAAAGAAGAGGAATGCCTGCCGCAAGACCAATATGAATTTGGTTCCTAAGATAGACCCAGAAACGAGTTCAGTGTGACGTCATGCTGAACTTGTTTCCGCATCCATGATTTGAAGTTAGCTTTGCCTGCCGATGAAAATCCTCATCCTCGACAATTACGACAGTTTCACCTTCAATCTCGTGCATTACGTGGAGCAGTTCTGTGATGATGTCACCGTAAAGCGAAACGATGAGATCACGTTGGATGAAGTGGAAACATTTGATGCCATTGTTCTTTCTCCTGGCCCTGGTCTGCCGAAAGATGCTGGCATCATGCCCGAACTGATTTGTCGATACGCCCCGACCAAAAAGATCCTTGGTGTTTGTCTCGGGCATCAGGCCATTGGAGAAGCGTTTGGGGCAGGTCTTAAGAACCTGAATCAGGTGCATCATGGCATCTCCATTCCCACCAACATCTTGGTTCAAGATGAACCGTTGTTCAAAGAAATTTCTCCACGAATCGAAACGGGCCGCTACCACTCTTGGGTTATTGATAGCGAAACCATTCCATCAGAACTCATCATCACGGCCACGGACAATGATGGCGAAGTGATGGCCATCCGTCATAGAGAATATGACGTCTGTGGCGTTCAGTTCCATCCCGAAAGCCTCTTGACACCGGAAGGTTTGAAGATCATCGGGAATTGGGTGCACAGTTAATTACATTTGAACCATGCCACAACTATTCAAAGATTTCCAAGTGCCAACGCTGGCCGACTGGAAAAAGCTTACGGAGAAGGAACTGAAAGGAGCAGACATTGACCAATTGGGTCTGTGGCTGCAGAGCGATGGTTTCGAAGCGCGACCCGCGTATTTAAGAGAAGAGACGGAGAAGCTACCGATGTACGGACAGACCATCCGTCCGCTACGGTTCGACCAGCAGAACAATGATTGGTTGATATGCACGGACATCCGCGTGGAGGACGTGGAAGAGGCGAATGCAGAGTTGTTGCACAAGCTCTCATTGGGTGCGCAAGCAGTCACCATCGATCTGAACGGACATGATTTCGCGCGTGATGAGTTCGATGCGTTGTTCGATGGCGTGGTGGTGGATGCGATAGCCGTTTCATTCACCAATGCTTACAATGCTTTGCGTTTTCAGTCGGATTATTTTGCTTGGAGAGCTGCCCCCTCTAGCTCCCCCAACGGGGGAGAACTCCCCTCCTCGAAAGGAGGGGCTGGGGGAGGTCAACATATTTATGGCGGCTTCTGGTTCGAGCATATCACGTCCGATCTTGCGGCAAGTCTCATTTCAAACAATCCTCATCATGCCTTCGGTGCGGTCGGGTTGGATTGCCAGCAGTTCTACATGAAAGGGGCAAACATTCCACAGCAGTTGGGTGCTTCCTTGGCTTGGGGAAATGAGATTCTGAACGGTCTGAGGACACAGGGAATTTCCTTCGAGCAGGTTGCTGACAATCTCGGTTTCAGCTTGGCCATCGGGAGTTCGTTCCTGCCCGAAATAGCCAAGTTCCGCTTGATGCGTTTCCTGTGGGCGAGGGTATTGCAGCAGCATGGTGCTTCGTCCAAACGTTGGAAAACATGGGTGCATGCTCAAACGGGCGAGCGCCACTTGAGCAGTTTGGATACGCCTGTCAATCTGCTTCGTGAGAATGCCCAGGCCATGAGTGCGGTGTTCGGTGGGGTTGATGCGTTGACCATCAATCCGTTCCGGCAGGATGAACCCGAGTTGGCCGATCGAATGGCCATCAATACGCAGCACCTGATGAAGGAAGAGGCACGCTTGGACCGTGTGATCGACCCGGCCGCGGGAAGCTATTATGTAGAGCATCTCACAGACATTCTCGGCAAGAAAGCGTGGGATTTCTTCTTGGAAATTGAAGAACGCGGAGGTTACTCAGTCTGCGCTGCCGATGGTTTCTTGGAAGATGCATTTGCCAGTTCTGATGAAGCCTATTACTCGGAAGTGGAAAAGTTGGAGCGTGTGCTGATCGGAACGAACAAGTATCCATCGCCATTTGAGAAGTCGAACGATAAAGATGTTGATGAGGATTGAATTATTACACAGAGGAATAATGGAGAAAATGAGAAACACAGAGAATATCCTCCACTGTGTTTCTCCGTGTAATTCTCAAAAACTCTCTGTGCAAAAGAGCAAACCATGAAACCGGATTTCAAAAACACCGAATTCTATCTGAGGTCGTCCGAACTGGACGCCCGTGCAGATGGTCAGACCTTTCAGACTGCGGAAGGAATTCCTGTCTCGGCAGATAATTACAAGGCCGAGATAGAGGACATCGAGCACATCGATTTCGTTTCTGGGCTGCCGCCATTTCTGCGCGGACCGTACGGTTCCATGTACGTCAGCCGCCCGTGGACGATACGCCAGTACGCTGGCTTTTCCACGGCAGAAGAGAGCAATGCCTTTTATCGCAGAAACCTCGCTGCGGGGCAGAAAGGTCTTTCCGTGGCCTTCGATCTTGCCACGCACCGTGGGTACGACAGCGACCATGAGAAAGTGGTCGGTGACGTAGGAAAAGCAGGCGTGGCCATCGACACGGTGGAGGACATGAAGATCCTGTTCGAGGACATTCCGCTGGGCGAAATGTCGGTGTCCATGACCATGAACGGGGCGGTGCTGCCCATCATGGCGTTCTACATCGTGGCGGCAGAGGAGCAGGGCGTGAGCCCGGAGCAACTCACGGGAACCATCCAGAATGACATCCTGAAAGAGTTCATGGTGCGCAACACGTATATCTATCCGCCTTTGCCGAGCATGCGCATCGTGGGCGACATCTTTCAGTACACGGCAGAGAAGATGCCCAAATTCAACAGCATCAGCGTATCGGGCTACCACATGCACGAGGCAGGTGCCACGGCCGACATCGAACTGGCCTATACGCTGGCCGATGGACTGGAATACATCCGCACGGGGCTGAAGGCAGGTCTGCACATAGACGACTTCGCACCGCGCATCAGTTTCTTCTGGGGCATCGGCATGAACTTCTTTATGGAAATTGCCAAGATGCGTGCTGGCCGATTGCTGTGGGCCAAATTGGTGAAGCAGTTCGACCCGAAACTGGCCAAGAGCATGGCGCTGCGGACCCATTGCCAGACCTCCGGGTGGAGCCTCACCGAACAGGATCCGTACAATAATGTGATGCGCACCAACATGGAAGCCATGGCGGCCGCGTTCGGTGGTACGCAAAGTCTGCACACCAATTCGCTGGACGAGGCCATTGCCCTGCCAACGGATTACTCGGCACGGATAGCCAGAAACACGCAACTTTTCATTCAGAACGAGACCGACATCTGCAAGAGCATTGATGCTTGGGGCGGTTCCTACTACGTGGAGAAATTGACCAATGAGCTCTGCGAGAAGGCGTGGGAGCTGATCGAGGAAATTGAGGAGCTTGGAGGCATGGCCAAGGCTATTGAGACGGGATTGCCCAAGATGCGCATTGAGGAAGTGGCGGCACGAAAGCAGGCACGAATTGATAGTGGCGAGGAGGTGATCGTAGGGGTGAACCGCTACCAATTGGATGAGGAGGCGGAACTCGACATCCGCGAGGTGGATAATAATGTAGTGCGCGAAGGACAGCTGAAGCGTTTGGCGGAGGTAAAGGCCAAGCGCGATGAAAAATCGGTGCAGGCAGCATTGGAGGCCATTACCAAATGTGCCGAAACGAATGATGGAAACTTGCTTGCCTTGGCGGTGGATGCGGCACGTAAGCGCGCCACGTTGGGCGAAATTTCCCTCGCCATGGAAAAGGTGTTCGGGCGCTACAAGGCCGTGGTGCGTTCCATTTCGGGTGTATATTCGGGCGAGGTGAAAAAGAATGAGGATTTTATAGCTGCACAGGCGGCTGCCGATGCATTTGCCAAAAAGGAGGGAAGACGCCCCCGTATTCTGGTGGCCAAAATGGGACAGGACGGCCACGACCGCGGTGCCAAGGTCATTGCCACTTCGTTTGCGGATATTGGCTTCGATGTGGACATCGGTCCGCTGTTCCAAACTCCCAAAGAGGTTGCCAAGCAGGCCGTGGAGAATGACGTTCACATCGTTGGGGTCAGTTCATTGGCCGGAGGACATAAAACGCTTGTACCTGCGGTGATCGAGGAACTGAAGAACTATGGCCGAGAGGACATCATGGTCGCGGCGGGCGGTGTCATTCCGCATCAGGACTACGATTTCCTCTATTCGAAAGGTGTGGCCTTTGTCTTCGGTCCGGGAACGGTGATCGCCAAAGCGGCACAGGAGATACTGGAGAAACTCGGGTAAGAGTTTGTCTCTCCTACCTGTAGCACAATTTTCAGCGCTTAAGGTTCGTTCTTAAACCATGAACCGACCAAAGAACATATCACTTCTCGTTATCGGGTTGGCATTGGTCTCATTGCTGTTCAGCGCGTGTGCGACAACACATCATGCACGTAAGTGTGATGGCAGAAGAGCCATTCAAACGCCTATGGGGCCGATGTGATGATAAGCAGAATCTTCATTGATGCGATCTCCACGTCCTTGGTCAAGGAAATGAATACGAAATGCCCTTACCTTGGCCGCCATGGAACTGCCGTTGGTCACATATTCGAAGAGCGAAGAGATCGCCAATACGGTCTCACACGCTATCGGTGCCATTGCGGCAGCGGTTGCATGTACTGTTCTAATCATTAAGAGTGATGTGCTGACCGAGTGGGGCAGGGTGGGTGTTTGGGTTTACACGCTCACGCTGATAATGGCGTTTGTCACCTCCAGCCTTTACCACGGAACCAAGGAAAGCCGCATGAAATTCCTGTTTAAGAAACTGGATCATATTAGCATCTACTTTCTCATTTCAGGCAGTTATACCGTGCTTATACTGAACAGGTTGATGAATACGGAAGGCTACATATTCCTTGCCGCTCTGTGGATGATGACCTTGGTGGGTATATGGTTCAAGGCGCGGTATGTGCATCGCTTCAAGGTCTTTTCTACTGTCATCTATGTACTGATGGGGTACATCATGCTCCTGGATCCTTGGATGTTCTTCGGAGCCCTGTCGCGAACACCGAAGGTGCTTTTATTGCTGAGTGGGGTGTTCTATACGGTCGGTGCGGGGTTCTACCTGTGGAAGTCGCGTCAATGGACACATTTTACGTGGCATGTATTCGTTATTGTGGCGGCAGGTCTGCATTTTTCAGCCGTTTACTTTGAACTGTTCGGGTAGGTTTTTGGCATGCAAGACCTGATTGTGTTAATGATGTGTTAATTGCGATTGTCGCATTGGTCGATCACATTACATTTGATGTGAATTACAAAGAAGCCGTGAAACGCGAAGTCATCCAATTGTTCGTTTTCTTCTTTCTGAGTGCCTTCATCTTCAATCAGGCGGTGAATTGCATGCACAATCAGAAATTGCAGAATTCATACTGCAATGAAATGAGCGAAGAGGTCTCTACTGACCTGGATCTGCGTTTCGGGCCTTTCAATCCTGACCTGCCGGTCTCTGCCAATTTCATTTCCGATCTTATTCAGTCAATCTTCTCGAGCACAAATGCAGGTGTTCAGAACTTGGGTAATGCTTATTCGGCATTTTCAGTTGCTACACATGTGCCCATCTACTTGGGCAAGTGTACTCTTATCATTTGATATTTCACGAGTGTGACGCATCGTTGACCGATGGCGTTGAAGACCGATCCCTCCCCTGGATAAGGTTTTTCTCTTCGGTTCTATGGTGCAAATATTAACCCGTATCGGTTTCCGAAAGCTTAGGGTTATCGGGAGTGGTGTTGAGCTCAGTAGTGGTGGTTTAGAGGTTGAATGGATTCCACGAAGAGCTTCACCACTCCTTTTTTATTGGTCACAGAAAGAGTTAAAACTATGCACTTTAAGTGCATGTCGCTTTCAGCTTCTAAAAAGTATACCTTTCGTCAGTAGCAGAGCAGCGATCGAATGGACATACTGTTTCACGATTGACAGTACACCTGGTCTG
>WGMW01000027.1 GCA_016124845.1 Flavobacteriales bacterium | reverse complement strand
CGATATTGAACCCGATGGACGTGTGACAAACGCCAAAGTGAAAAGCGGTGTGAACGGCCCTTTGAATGAGGATGCGTTACGTGTAGTACGTTCCATGCCTAAATGGAATCCTGCCAAGGATGCTTCGGGAGAAAACATCCGCAGTTCCCGAACGGTGGTGATCAAGTATGGTGAGGATTAACAAGAAGTGAAGTTTTTCACATTCTGAGCTTAAACCCGGTATCTCAAAACTGATATGGCCATTTGAAAAGGCCACTTATTCCTTTACCACTTTCACTAACGAGCGGAGGCCTTGGGCATTCGTGGCTTGCAGCAGATAGATGCGGCTGGGTCAAGTGGAAGCATCCACCGCCCACTTGTCTACTCCTGAAATAGCTTGACACATTTTGAGGGATAAAAAACCCGAAAAATGGAAAAGAAAAAGACGTTCAAGGTATCAGAGAAAAGATGGATGAGAAGAGAGCTGGATGCCAGAAGGCTGAGCATGTCAGAAGCGTGCGAGCTGATCAGCGGGGCCAGCAAAGGTCCACGTTCACTGATCCAGTACTGGAAGAAGAAGTATGCGCCCGGCATAGCAGTAACTTTACCGGTGATGACAGAAAAGGAGCGACAGAAGCTGAAGGCCGCACAGAAGCGGATGAAAGCGCTGGAGAAGCAGCTTGAGGATGCACAGATGAAGAACATCGCCCTGGAGACGATGATCGACATTGCCGAGGAGGATCTTCGGATCAGCATCAGAAAAAAGTCTGGGCCCGGACGGTAGAGCGGCTCAGGCAGTTCTACCCGTCCGCCTCAGGCGGATGCGGTACTGCTGCCAGCTGTTCGGCCATAGCCGTCAGGGCTACTACGAGCAAAAAGGAAAGAAAGAAAAACAGGACATGGCCGATCCCCTGGTGCTGCGGCTAGCGAAGGAGGTCCGCCAGGAGCTTCCGCGTGCGGGAGTACCCAAGCTACAGGTGTTGCTGAAGGACAGCCTTGCGGAGCACAATATCAAGATGGGGCGCGATGCGTTTTACCGACTGCTGGGCGAGCACGGTCATATCATCCGCAAGCGCAGGAGAAGGCCCTACACCACCGACAGCAACCATCGGTACAGGTTGTAACCGAACCTGATACGGGACATCAAACATCTGACACATCCCGGCCGGCTATGGGTGAGCGACATCACCTACATCCGCCTGAGCAACGGCTTCTGCTACCTGAGCATCGTCACCGATGCCTACTCGCACCGCATCATCGGCCATTGTCTGCATCCCACCCTTCACAGCAACGGTCCCATCAATGCACTGGTGATGGCCTGCGGTTCCAAGCGGCAGGCCACGCTCATACATCACAACGACCGTGGTTCGCAATACTGCTGCGATGAGCATGTGAAAATGCTGGAGCACTACGGTATCCGCATCTCCATGACCGAGAACGGAGACCCCTACGAGAACGCCATTGTCGAACGGGTCAACGGCATCCACAAGACCGAGTTCGAACTGCACAGGACATTCTCCGGCCTTGCTGAGGCCGAAGGAGCAGTACACAGCGCAGTGGATCGCTACAACCGCATCCGCCCCCACGCCAGCTGCGACAACCTCACCCCCGACCGGGCACATGAGGGCAGTGGAGTACTCCGCAAACGCTGGAAGACAAGGGCCGAGCATGAGAAAATGATGAACTGAAACAATGGAAATGAGAAGCAGAGAACCACCGTAATGCCCTTTCAGGAATACAGAACAGAAGTGTATAGGCCGTTCAGTAATAAGGCCGAAGCTGCAGGCCCCGAACAGGAATAGCGGCAAGACCGTCAACCCGCATCAGGAACAGCAACAACAGTTGCCGACCAAAAGCAGGAATACACATCCGTTCTGTATCTCAGAAAAAGGAAAAGATCAATAAGCTGTAAGTTTGGTTCAGGGTTATCCTCAAACCCTGTAATGCACTTTTAGAAATCCCCTCTAAATGTGTAAGTTTTTTTTTTGGAAGGGTCACATTGGTATTCAATTGTTGAAGATGTGGATTCTCAGCGGGTGCCTCCGACTTTCAATGTGCAGCATTGGTAATGCAGACCAGGACATTGGAATATCGACCTTGCACATCGGTATTCGCAACCGCTACTCCGATATTCCAATGTTGCAGTTCAAACGCAAATGCTCAATATCGGTATTCCGATCCGCTACTTTGGTCTTTCAAACTCCTGCATTGGTATTGCCATGCGGCACGTTGGAATACCGAAGAGGTCTGTAGAAATACCGATGTTGGATATGGAAGGTTTGCAGAGGAGGAATCAATCAGCGAAGTGTGCGACCAGAAGACCGGATATAGTTCAGAAAAGTTGATACCGAAATTCCCCATCTCAAAGAGGCGACTGTAAAACACCATTTTACAACACTCTACAGAATTAGCTAACGCTAACTGGTTATCTTTAGGCAGTAGTTGTAGCACATAGAAATGAGACACCTTAAACACATCATAATAATTGCCGCAGCGGTTTTTACTTCTTGCAATTCACAACATGACCCGACACCAGCGGACAATAATGACAAACCAAAGGTCATTCATGACACGGTTGAAATAGTAAAAAGAGTAGTTGACACTATCTACCTCGACCAACAGGAAACAAATGACCTTTCTAAAAGCGAATTCTACATACAAGAAAGGCTGCCTGAATGGTTTCTTGAAACAGGTTTACTTAATGGACTTCAAATTGGAAGTCAGTATGAATTTGACAATAGGCTAAATCCGCTCTATCTGGAAGCCGATTTTAACGGTGACAACAATCTCGACATCGCAATACCAAATCAGACACATGACAAATGGTAAAGTTGGTTTTGCAATTATTCACGGCAAGACCAACAAGATTTACATCATAGGTGCTGGGAAAGAAATAAAAAACGGACTTTCAGATGACATGTTTTACATCGACATCTGGAAAGTCAACCGCAATAAAACCAACGCTCCAGGGCTGAACGTTAACGGGGAAATTGACAAAAACGGCCCACTCGTTCTTGATAATCCATCTTTGGAAGTATCGAAATCTGAAGTGGGTGGTGGACAGATTTACTGGAACGGACATGAGTACGTTTATTTCCACCAAACATGTTAAAAGAAAGAAACTACGTGCTACAACAATGCCTAAAATTATTGCGTGGGACGGTGCGTCAATCGGTCTCAGTTTCGTTCTGCCATGTTTCCGTATCTCGAAAACTCAGTAGTTTCAAAACGCAATACTTTTAGGCGCACTGCTGGGGCGCATTGTGTGAAGCCTGAAAGGTTAGCGGTTGACTGAAAGCTTATGAGGTATCTAACATTCATTCTGACACTCTTTCTGGTCGTTGACAGTTTAGCTGTTCAAGGACACACAGCCGACCCAATTGATAGTTTGGAAAGCGCTTTGACAGAACTGTTGACAACAAAAGCTTTGTCTGTGTTCGAAGCGGACTATAGGAAATGGAATACAGTCGTTGCTTCAAATTACGTTTTATGTGACAAATGGACATCTGATTCTACGACACAGATTGAACAGTTTTCAATTATTGGAAATCACCTCGAAACGAATTCGGACATAGGAACTCTATGGACGATTAAAAGCTCGCCCGACTACACGTTTAATCCTAGGGACTCAATAATTGGTCTCTGTACTCGGAGTTCAAGTTTCGTTAGTCTGCCATTTATGGAAATCGGGACAAGGACGGAACGATTACGCAAACTATTGAAGGACAGAATTTCATATGCAATGGACATGAAGACCAAGAATGATGAAACGTTTGTTGTTTTGACCACGAAATGGTTTCACATTATAGTCGTGTGTAAGGACGACATCATAGGTTCAGTCAGTATACATAGAATCTGTAAATGAGACACAACGTCACAACAACACCTGCTACAAAATAGGGCGTGAAGACAGGTTCGCAAGTCTCAGTTGGTTCTGTCAAGTTCGGTTTCGGGCGAAAGGTCGAAGGAATTAAAGCCCTATCTTCTAAGGTGGCAATGAGGTCTGAATGGATGTCTGTGGCAGAATTGAACTACCTTCCCAATAAAAGTAGAATATTGCACCGGAAGTATTTCAAGAACCGACACCGACCGTGCAGATAGCGTCCATCTTCCTCCTGTCCATTCCCATTATTGCCGCGCTGGTAGGTTGGCTTACCAACAAGTTGGCGGTGTGGATGACCTTTTACCCGTTGGAATATGTGGGCATGCGCCCTTTCGGCTGGCAGGGCATCATTCCGGCCAAGTCGCACAAGATGGCCACCAAGGCGGTGAAGCTGGTCACTTCCAAACTTATTTCGGTGGAGGAAGAGTTCGAGAAGCTGAACGCCCATGGAATTGTGCAGGAAATGAAACCGCAGTTGGATGCGCTGAGCCGTTCCATCATCGATGAGGTGATGCAGCAGGAAATGCCGCTTATCTGGCGGCTGTTGCCGCAATCGCAGAAGGATGCGCTGCAACAGGCTGCGGCTGCGCAGTTTCCCATGGCCATTGAGAATGTGCTGCTGGATGTGAAGCAGAACATCCACGAACTGTTGGATATTGACCGCATGATGATAGAAGGGCTTACCGCACGGCCCGAACTGCTCAACACCATCTTTCAGCGTTGTGGCGAGGCCGAGTTCAAATTCATTGAGCGCTCGGGATTCGCGTTCGGGTTCCTCTTCGGCCTCATCCAAATGGTCATCTGGTATTACTATCAGGTATGGTGGCTGCTACCGTTGGGCGGACTGGTGGTGGGCTATCTCACCAACTTCCTGGCGCTTAAACTCATCTTCCGCCCCGTTCATCCGGTCAAGATCGGGCCGTTCACAATACAGGGTCTTTTTATGAAACGGCAGAATGAGGTTTCGGAAGAATACGCACGCATTCTGGCCTCCGAACTGCTCACCTCCGAGCATATCTT
Source organism: Flavobacteriales bacterium (assembly GCA_016124845.1). Classification (NCBI taxonomy): domain Bacteria; kingdom Pseudomonadati; phylum Bacteroidota; class Flavobacteriia; order Flavobacteriales; species Flavobacteriales bacterium. The sequence continues at coordinate 91,226 of WGMW01000027.1, read as the reverse complement.
CGAATTCGTATTGGAAACCAAGGGAATGGAACCGATAGCCGACATCTGCCGAAAGCAGGTGAAGCAACTGACTGACACGGCCGTTGGAAACACGCGCAAAACATTGGTGAAACTTGCCATCGGCACCAAAGGCTACGAACGCATCAAGCACGTGGCCGCAGAACGGTTGGTGGACGTGTTTCCGGCATCCATCTCAAGCATGTTCGGTTATGCCGACCGCTCGCTACAGATAGGAAAAACGTTGGAGACCAAACTAAAATCGCTTTCCAAACTTGAGTTTGAAGATGTGCTGCATCCCATCTTTCAGGAGGATGAACTCACGCTGATACTTGTGGGTGCGGTACTTGGCGCCATTGCGGGCTTTATACAGATCGCTTTTGTGATGTGAATGGTTGTCCTTACTGAAAGTGTCTTTTCTTCTACCCTGCGTTCCAAAATGTTGCCGTTATCTTTATCGCAAATCCACCTTATCCGATGAGAAGAATTCTACTTGCCCTCGCAGTCCTGTTTTCCGCAAACGCCTTTGCACAGGATACCACTTGGATACAGACCCTCAACTTTAGCGACATCACCAAACGGAGAGACTGGTATCAGTTTCCGGATGGTTCGGACGAATACCGCAAAGTGCTGATGTACTACACGCTGAAGTGTGATGCGGCCACCACACAGGATGGTTACGCCTGTGGCGAATGGGATTACCTCACCTACACCTACGTTTACGACCACACGGGCGTGCTTGACAGCAACCTGCTCAACCACCCGCATTACATGGTTGGCAATGCCAACTGGACCGATTCGCTGCATTACAGCTTTGGTCCCGTTTACGACACCATCGAAACCTATCAGTATCAGCAGATCATTGACAATATCAACTCTGAAACAGCCTACTCAGTAGGAACCACAGATGGTACAACGAACCATCCGTTCAGCGGGCAACAGCATGTGCGAACACAGTTTCTTTGGACGGCCACGGAATTGAGCAATGCGGGGCTTGCGACTGGCGACATCCAACAACTTCGATTTGATGTGTCATCGCTGGGAGACGACCTCTCGAATGTGACCATCCGCATGAAAAACACTTCCACTTCGCAACTCACCATGTTTGAGAATGGTGGTTTTGGCGATTACTTCCTCTCTCCTGTCTCCTTTGCGACAACGGGTTGGCAGAATTTCAATCTCCTCACCCCCTTCAATTGGGATGGGGCCTCGAATGTGATCGTTGAGGTCGGCTATGACCTTCCAACTACGGTGAACGGAACCGAACTGAATTCAGAATCGGTAGATTCCATGGCGGTGGTCAACCAGACCGAAGACCGAATGGTGACCTTTGATGAGGGGAACTATCTTGGAATTCCTTTGAACGGTCATGACTTTGGAGATGAAGTAACCATTTCCTTCTGGGCGTATGGAGATACGGCCGTAATGCCCGATAACTCGTATGCCTTTGAAGCAGTGGACATTGACAACAATCGCGTGCTGAACTGCCACCTTCCTTGGGGTAACGAGAACGTTTACTGGGATGCGGGCGAAGGAAGCGGTTACGACCGTATCAATAAGGCCGCGACAGCTGCGGAGTATGAAGGAAATTGGGTGCATTGGGCGTTTACCAAGAATGCCGCCTCAGGCGAAATGAAGATCTACAAGAATGGCAGCCTTTGGCATTCCGGCACCGGACTGAACCGCTCCATCGGTGCCATCACCAAATTCAATTTGGGAAAATCGGCCACCGGAAACGGCATTTGGCATGGCAATATGGATGAGTTTCAGGTTTGGGATGTGGAATTGGATGCCGCAACCATTTCTGACTGGATGTACCGAACGGTCGATAACACGCACCCGAACTGGAATGACCTGGTGGTCTATTACGATTTCAATGATGAGACCATGGTGAGTGATGCTTCTGGCAATGGAAACGATGCTGCTATGTTCGGCCCTGCGGCCCAGCCGCTCAAATTCGGAGATGACAATTTCTTCAACACGCAGATCTTGGCAGAACGTCCTGTCATTCAATTCGTTCAAGGCGATTACGATACGCATTTGGATTCGGTGGTGGTCTCGAACACACAACTCTCCGAACCGAGCACGCTCACGTCATTCACCACCACGGACCATAGCGTTCACATCGAAGCAAGTGCACAAGTCTACACTGGATATGCTTACACCTACCATCCTGATGGAACCATGGATTCTGTGGCCATCGATGCAACGGGGTCCATGTACAATGACACGCTTTTCTATTACGGTGTTCCTTTCGAGGTCATTGACCGTTACGAGATCGCGCGTTACATCACCCCTTATGGCATTCAGCTTTCATTGGGCCCACAAGGCTTCACATGGATCTATGATGTGACCGACTATGTCGATTTTCTTGTTGACTCGGTCGATCTTTCTGCCGGGAACCAACAGGAGCTGATCGATGTGAAATTCGCCATGATCAAAGGAACACCGATGGCCGATGTGGTTGAACTCAGCCGTCCTTGGGGACAATCGGGTTCTTACTCGTACGGAAACCTCGATAATGACGTGTCGCTTTCAGCTGTAGATGTGGACATTCAACCGAATGCAGAGACCTTCAAGCTCCGCACACGATTAACCGGACACGGCCACAATACCAGCGATCCGAACGGGAACTACCCGCATTGCTGCGAGTGGAAAGACAATACACATTACCTGAAAGTGAACGGTTCGCAAGCGGAATCTTGGCATATCTGGCAAACGCATGATTGTGCCCAGAACCCGGTCTATCCGCAAGGCGGAACATGGCCCGATGCCCGCGAAGGCTGGTGTCCGGGAGATGTGGTGAAAGACCACGATTTCCTTCTCACCGACCTCATTTCAGGAAACTCCGTAAATCTCGATTACGACATCACTCCTGTTCCATCTAACAACCCCGGAATGGCGGGCGGCAACTACATTATTGCCATGCAACTTTTCCAATATGGGGCAGCCAAACACACCTTGGATGCTGAGGTTTATGAAGTGCTTTCACCCACAGATTGGGAATATCGTTCGCGTACCAATCCGTATTGTGATGACGCCAAGATCGTTATCCGCAACGCGGGAGCCACTACGCTTACCAGCCTTACCATCACCTACATGGTAGAAGGAGGTCAGCCGCAGACCTACGATTGGACAGGAAACTTGGCATTCATGGAAACAGAGGAAGTGACCCTTCCGATAGATGACGCCACCTTTTGGCAAGGGGCCAACACGTGGAAGTTCATTGCAACCGTAAGTGCTCCGAACGGTGGAACGGATCAATATGCGGGTAACGACTCGTACACATCATCATTCGAGATGCCACCAGTGTATGAGGGAAATTTCATTGTGCGGTACAAGACCAACAACTATCCGTATGAGAACTATTGGGAGATCCGCGACATCAACGGAAGTGTGGTCGCATCGCGTACAACAGCAGATGCCAATACGCTTTACAACGACACGATGAACCTTGCTCCCGGCTGTTACACCTTCTATCTCTACGATTCGGAAGATGACGGTCTTTCTTATTGGGCGTGGCCGAACCAAGGGAGTGGCTATTGCCGCCTCAAGGCCAATGGTGGAGGCTATTTGAAATACTTTCAAGCTGAATTCGGTGGACAGATAACACACGGGTTCTCGGTGGGCGTACTTGCCAGCGTGAACGAAATTGAATCGGAACACAATATTGAGGTTTATCCGAATCCGAACACAGGTCAGTTCACACTCGAAATGGCCGGATTGACAGGCGAATACCGCATTCAGGTGATCAATACGCTGGGCCAAGTGGTAAGCACAAAGTTTGCAGACATGAACGGTTTCTACGAAACGCAGTTCAACCTGAACAGCGAAGAAAATGGACTGTACTTCGTCCGAATAGTTGGTGATGGAGTGAATGAAACGCGCAGGGTGGTGGTCAGTGCGCCTTAGACTGAATTGTCCTCGAAATTTATACCCTGCAGGTGAGATACTCCATTCAAGATTTAACGGAGCGGTACGATGCCGGGGATAATCTGAAGTATATTTTCTTTTGGGGACACACTAAATCCGAAAACCTGACCAAGACATGTTTCAGTCAATGGTATGAATCGAAATTTGAGGTTGATGGAATAGTCTTCCCAACAGCGGAACATTGGATGATGCCCAAAAGGCTCTTCTTTTCGAAGACGAAGAAGTTTATCAGCAAATCATTGAAGCTTCAAAACCAGGAAATGCAAAAGAACTGGGTAGGCACATTCGAAACTTTGACCAGCAGGTTTGGGATGAAAACAAACTCGAAATCGTTGTTAAAGGCAACTTGCATAAGTTTTCTCAAGATCCAGATTTATCGGATTTCCTAATAAAGACCAACAACAGGATTTTGGTAGAAGCGAGTCCACTGGATACCATTTGGGGAATTGGATTATCACAAGACGATCGAAATGTTTATAACCCGAAATGTTGGAATGGGTTGAATCTGTTGGGATTTGCGATAATGGAAGTACGCGACATACTAAGCAACCAAAGTATCCTGTGAGATAGGGTTACTTGGAAGATTTGGATTCAGGATGTTTGGATAGAATCCTCTTGAACAGTTCCAACCTTTTCTCCAAGGTAATATCCCGGAACCGATAGGTTGGCGTGGAGCCCACTCCCTGTTCTTTCGGCTCAGCCGTTCCATTCAGCACAGACTGAATTACTGGAACATAATTCTCCAAGGTCATCACCGTATTGATGGCCCGCAGCATGTTCGGATTTGGATTTTCGCCCACTTCCTGCTTTTTCTGAAACAGGATCTTACCTGTATCCACTCCTTTATCAACGAAATGAAGCGTCATGCCAACATGATCATAATCCTGATTGTAGCATTGCCAGAACTCCGACCGCGCTCCTCTGTATTCGGGAAGAATCGATGTATGTGCGTTGATCATTCCCAACTTGGGAATGGATATCAATCGAGGTTTGATAATGGATGTTCCGAGAACAACACATACATCCGGTTTGGCCTGCGTTACGGCTGTAACCACTGTGGCCTCATTCAAACTCGGTGTCTCCAGATATTCTACTCCATCAGGACGACCATTTACCTGTAGCGAGGCGATATAATCATTCACAAACGCATTGGCCCGTTGCTGGGTTTCTTCTTCGTACTTAAGAGCTTTGCGCTCCTCAGCACTCAGGGAAATCATGTTTTTCATCCATCGGTAAGATGGCCCAAGTACTGGGCGTAGCATCGTTTTGAGATGGCTTTCCCTTGGAGCGGATGTAGAAGCATCCTCAACCACTACCAGTTTCAGATCCAGACCTGCACGCAACATAAGATGCGCCAGCGTCTGACCGCGATTCGAATTATTGGTTAGGAGAACGACACTCATTCGGATTGAAAAACAACGGAAAAGATACCGTCCGATTCCTTCCGTATAACTGCTTCCTGTTTGATGTTGTCCACAAATACTTCCATAGCATCGGCATTGCCTTTGAAGCTGAAAACCTTGCCTGAAAGGTCATTTGGGGTGAGCGTTTGATAACGGATGCCATCAGCCACAAAGCGAATCGTGTTGCCCGACACTTCAACATGGTCGCGGAGGATGAGATAATCCAACAGTTCGGACGTGGCGGAAAGCATGAGTTCCTTGCTTTTGAATCGTTCCGACAGATTCTTCAAGTCGTTCCGAGTTGTTTCGGGAATGTGCAATGGTCGGTCCATCCCTTTCGGATGACGCTTACCTAAGTGAGAATAAACGATGGCAGTTCCTCCATTGCGAAGCAGCGCATCAATTCTATCGGATGAGATCAGATTGTGAAGTCCATCGATATCTGCATCGGGCCAAGTGCCATAGCGTCTGAAACAATAGAGTGTGGAGCCATCCGCAAACCGTTGTGGGTAATATTGGCGATTATCAATGGGTGGGAACTTTTTGGCTCCCGTTGGCAAATACTGAAAAGCGGATTTCACCGAGGCTTTCATCGTGCTGCCACCCGATCGCTTCACCTCATCATCAAAGGTCGGGTCGCGGTCCTGTCCAATTATGTCGGTCACTTCTCCGTTCCAGATGTAGCGGATGCCAAGCCCTCGGGCAATATCCAGCGAATAGACGAAGTTCTCGTACTCCAATCCAGAACTGTCCTTCAGTTTCGGCACGGCACCTTTGTTGGTTCCATGCATCATGTTGCCCACAAAACTGGCATGATCGATCCAAACCCGGGGTTGGATGCCTGCCTTCTGCAACAGACCTGCTGCCTCAATGGCGTCATCTCGATCGAAGCCACGTTTGCGCGCATGCATATAATCTCCCCACGTATGGATGATATCGTGCAAGTGCGCCTTTCCGATCTCTGGGTTTTCCACAAGATTCACTTGATCCGGCAGATTCTGATTGAAAGAACTGACGAAAAGACTGTCACCGAACGGTATCTCGAGTTCTTCCCAAATAAAACCGTGCAGTTCCTTCCACGCTTCAATGGTCGTATTGTCGGGGTCATTGGCCATGGTAAGCCATGCCTTGTACGGATACGGATATTTGAGAAGCTGCAAACTCATGCGTGGCTAAAATTAGCAGATCGGGTGCGCCACGCAACCCGGCCACAGCCAACGGTTTCTTAGTTTTAGGCCAAACAACTTCGGCATGAGCAAATTCACCTATGCAACCATTCTATTTCTGATAGGATTTCTACCATTTCGGGTAGATGCACAACTCTCTAATCGATTGGCTGAAGCCATAGAAGCGCATCCGAACAGTCTTCACCGCATCCGTATCGAATTCAAAGACAACGTGGATTGCTACGCGCTGAACCATACGTTCAAACAGCAACGCTTGGCCGTTTCCGAACGACCCAAGACCGTCATCACGCAACTACAACAGCAGGCTGATGTTTCGCAGTCAGATATTCTGGAAATGCTACGCACAGAACTGGCTGACCAAACGCGGAATATTCAGCCTTTCTGGATTGTGAACATCATCGTTTTGGAGGCAACTTCAGAAGCCATTCAGACCATTGCCGAATTCCCTCAAGTGGCGCTTATCGATATCGAAGATTCAAGGATACTTCCTCATGACCCGATCATCCGAGGAGAAGAACAGAACAGCCGTTCGGTAGATGGTGTGGAACCGGGTCTTGTAGCCATCAATGCCCCTGGTATGTGGGCATTGGGCTATACAGGTCGTGGCCGATTGGTGTATGATTACGACACAGGCGTTTGGCCCACGCACCCTGCATTTGCAGAACGTTTCATGGCACATCGTTATCCGCTGAGCCAATGCTGGCACGGTTTCTTCAGCAATGTGCCGAATGGAAATGTAAGCGACCATGGCACGCACACGCTCGGCACCATGACGGGACTCGTAGAACAAACCAACGACACCATTGGGGTGGCCTTCGGTTCGTATTGGATCGCCAACGATTTTGTGACCACCACCGTGGAGGCACTTCCACCGCTTACCGATATGATCGGGGCGTTTCAGTGGGCGCTGAACCCCGATGGCGACATCAATACATCGGATGACATTCCAGATGTGATCAACAACAGTTGGCGCTGGCGCGATGACCCCGACACGGTTCAATGCGCTGGAATGATCGTCAGTCTCATGAACGCCATTGAGGCGGCAGGAATAGCCAATGTTTTCTCAGGTGGAAATTCCGGTCCGAACAACACCACGGTAAATGCTCCGCAACGCATCAACACCTCCGAGGTGAACACCTTCTCCGTGGGAAGCGTGAATGGAAATCTACCGTTCCCCTATCCTATCAGCAATTTCTCCACGCGTGGTCCCACGCAATGTCCGAGCAACGGCAACAGTTCGTTGGAGATTCATCCTGAAGTAGTGGCCCCGGGACAGAATGTCCGTTCCGCTTGGGCAACAGACGGCTACAATACCATTTCAGGAACCAGCATGGCCGCGCCACATGTTTCGGGTGCCCTTCTGTTGTTGAAAGAAGCCTTCCCCTATCTGAGCGGTGAAGAACTGCTTTGGGCGCTCTACCTCACAGCGGTCGATCTTGGAGATACAGGAGAGGACAATACCTACGGCATGGGCATCATCGATGTATATGCAGCTTTTCAATACCTCGCACAGACGAATACGCCTGTTGATCCCAACGCGGTGGCATGGGATATCGCCATCAAAATGGAGACAACTGATAATGGAATTATTTGTGGCAATTCCATCAGCCCAGCGGTGGTCATCTCCAACTTGGGTGACAGCACCATCAGTTCGGCTCATTTCGATTACAACATCAACGGAGGAAGCGGACAGACGTTTGATTGGTCGGGAACGCTTCTGCCAGGAGCTACTGCCACGGTCTCATTGCCTACCATCACAACTTCCGATTATGGCGAACTGGGACTTTCCATCGTGGCCAGCATCCCGAACCATCCGAACGAATACGATCTTTACAACAACCATTGGTACTACAAGACCGACCGTAGAGAACCCACTCCGCTGCCGTTTGTGGAGGATTTTGATCACGGTTTCGGATTGCATGATTGGTTGGTACAGAATGAAGACGGTGGTGTGAGCTGGGATACGGTTGTCACATCCGGTTTGGATTGGAATGAGTACTCGGCATCTGTTCAGATGTACTCGTATCTGCCGCGCGCCAACCAGAAGGATGGGTTGGTCAGCCCGCTCCTACAATTGCCAGCAACCACCGAACAAATATGGTTGTTGTTCGATTTGGCCTACCAGAAATGGTCGCAGAGCGCCTCATCTCAGGACACATTTGCCATTCAAGTTTCCACCGATTGTGGAGATACTTTTCAGGAGGTTTACCGAAAATATGGCGATGAACTGAGCACCTCCGATACGATAGAACCGAACTTCCTGCCCGAATTTGCGTGGAATTGGAGACGTGATTCGGTCAATTTGAGTGCGTTTGCAGATTCAGATGTACTGCTGCGATTTGAGACCGCGAACCGAAAGGGGAATAATCTCTACATCGATAATGTGAAAGTGTTTGTGGGAAATACGGAACCTGCGGGAATTACCGACCTGAGTGCGGAAGTGAAACTCTACCCCAATCCTGCCAATGAGACCGTCTATGTAGCGTTGACCAGAAAGTGGTCAACATCGGTTCAAATGCAGCTTTTCAACATGTTGGGAGAGCGAATTGAGACCATCTCCGCAGCACCAAGTGATCGAATAGCGATGGATGTTTCCGAACTTGATGCAGGGCTATACTTCTTGCAGGTAACTGTAGAAGGGCTTTCGACCGTCAAGCGTTTTGTGAAGCAGTAAAAAAGCGAAGGCCCGACCGGATTGGTCGGGCCTTCGCTTTCTAAATAAGATCAACGATTATTTCGGGCTGCTCTCGTTTCCGTGCTCTTCTTTTTTGCCTTCCATTTCTTTATGGGCGGCACATTTTGCCTGATCGGCATGCGAGCAGTTTTTCTTGTCGGCCTCGCTCTTTCCTGCACAGCACGCCATCGTACATCCCGGAGGACACGAATGCTTTTCAGCGCTCTCAGCCTTTACTTCTGTTTTGGCGGCCTCAGCAGCCTCTTTCTTGTCCTGCGCCATTGTAGCGGTTACACCTACAAACAGCAACATCACCAATGTCAATCCAATGTTCTTCATGGTCGAATAGATATTAAAATTTGAAGCGAAGATACCGAGAGGAACCGCTAAAGGTTACGCTTATGTGGAAATTCTGATCAAAATCAGCCATGCTACCGATCATCCGAGCGTCTCAGATATTGCCGCGCATCTTCAATGGACACCTTTTTCCCCTCGTTGAAAGCGACAATGAACGCATCCTTGAATCCCATCAGACGCAGTTCATCCCTCCGTTCCAACGCATTTCCATAACTCTTGAAACGGCCAACGGTAAGCAATGTCAGATCATCCAAGGATACTTCCGAAATGCTGTCCACCATCAGGTAGAAGCGGGCCGACTCTTCAGGCATTGATTCTCTGAAAGCCGCCAACTGGATGCGATAGTCCACATCTCCCCGTATCTGCGCCTTGGGCGATCGCTCATCCAGCGCCACCACCTCCAGCGGAAAACGATCCTCATCTGTGATGTTCACCACGAAGGCATCTGCATAGCCAACGTTCTTCACCACTTCCAACATTTTCTCGGCCTGCGAACGGAAATTGAAATTGCCGATCACGTAACGATACACTCCGTTCATGTCCACATACACTTCCACGTTCTTCAGGCCATCAAATTTGCGCGTCATCTGAGGTTCGAGCAAGGCTGCAACCTGCACGCCATACAGCGTTGCAAGCGTAGAATACTTGTGCGGTTGGGTCTTTATGCGCAGGTCTGGTTTCACCAAACGTTCAGGCACCTCAAGCAACTGCACGGTCGGCTCCTTGCACAGGTTGGCCCACTTCCGCCCGTCCATCAGGTAGTATTCATCATCGGCCAGAAAATCCTGATTTGAGGAAAAAGCCTCCTCTAATCTGGCCAAACTCTCTTTGGCCTTGTCGCACGCACCACAACGGCAATAGGCCAATATCATGTAATAGAACAGATGTTCGGGCGGCCCTACTCCAGGATTGTCCCAAAGTTCTGCAAAGTTGGCATCGGCCCGTTCAAAGAGCCGTGCGGCCCTTTTCGGTCCTTTTCCAACGATAACCAAAGACACACCGAGCAGATAGCTCACATTTGGGTTGAGCGTGTCGAGCTGATAAAGTTCCTCCAGTATTTTGACCGAACGCCCAGCATTGTGCTTGGCAATATTAAGTCGCGCCTGATCGAACCTGTCCCAGTAGGCTTGGTCTTCTGCTTCCTGCGCAGTTGCGATTCCCCATACGAACGAAAGCAATCCGATTACGAGAAAGGAAAAGATAGATTTCACAAACAGATCAGTTGGTCAGTATGAATTTACAGACCGATAATCTAACTACGACAACAGAAATGACTGTATTTCAAGAATCGGGTGTGGATAACCTACTCCACCTTCATTCCCAAATTCTCAAACACGAATGCCCAGATGTCCGCACTCTCATCCAAGGTTTTAGAGAGCGGTTTTCCTGCTCCGTGACCCGCGTCCACATCAATACGAATGAGTACAGGAAGGTCGCCCGTCTGATCATGTTGCAACTCTGAAATGAACTTGAACGAATGGGCAGGTACCACGCGGTCGTCATGGTCGGCCGTGGTGACCAACGTTGCGGGATATGCCTGCTTTTTGATGTTGTGCAAAGGCGAATACGCATACAACGCGTTGAACTCCTCCTTGTTATCGCTGGAACCATAATCGCCCGTCCACGCCCAACCGATGGTGAACTTATGGAACCGCAGCATGTCCATCACGCCCACGGCTGGCAAGGCTACTTTGAATAAATCGGGGCGTTGCGTCATGCACGCGCCCACCAAAAGCCCGCCATTGCTTCTTCCCGAAATGGCCAACCTGTCTGAATTGGTATAGTTCTGCGCAATGAGGTATTCGGCCGCAGCGATGAAATCATCGAACACGTTCTGCTTCTGCAGTTTGGTACCCGCTTCGTGCCATTCCTCGCCATACTCGCCACCACCGCGCATGTTGGCCTGCGCGTAAATGCCTCCGTTCTCCAAGAACACCAATCGGTCGGCAGAGAAACTGGGCGTGATGCTGATATTGAACCCACCGTAGCCGTACAGCAGACAGGGATTCTTCCCGTCCAGTTTCAATCCTTTTTTGTGGACAATGAACATCGGGATCTCCGTACCATCCTTACTTGGAAAGAACACCTGCTTCACCTCGTATTTTTCGGCATCGAAATCGATGGAAGGCGCTTTGAACACTTCGGAGGCACCCGAGACCATATCGTATTGGAAGATGGTTGTAGGATAAGTGTAGGAAGTGAACGAATAGAAAGCCGTGTTGTCCTCTCGGTTTCCACTGAAATTGGCCGTGCCTTTTGTGGGCAGTTCAATGGAGCTAGTGAATGTTCCATCCAGTTCATGCACGTTTATCTCTGACGATACGTCTTTCAGGTAGGAACAAACGAGCTTCCCTCCTGCCAGTTGAGCTCCTTCCAAAACCTGTTCCTTTTCAGGAATAATGACCTTCCAATTCTCAGGTTGCGGATGCTTCGTATCTATTTCCACCACGCGATAGTTGGGAGCGCCCTGATTGGTGTATGCGAGGAGCTTGCCATCCTTGTGATCGAGCAGGCCATACTCAGCGTCAAAGCCATTGACAATCTGTGTGAAATCCTTATCGCCATCGGCCTTGTAATACAACTGCACCCCGAATGTGCTTTCCGATTCGAAGATCACCACCGCATCTTCCGAATAAGGCGTCCAAGCGTAGTAGTTGCGAAGCGGTTCGTTCTGGTTCCAGTAGATCAGCTTATCCTGTTCCTGCGGAGTTCCCAACACGTGGTAATACACCTTATGGAACTCATTCTTACCCGAATAGGCTTTGCCTTCTTCGGGCGCATCGTACCGACTGTAAAAGAACCCGTTCCCCTTCCACGAAACACCAGAGAACTTGACCCAATGGATCACTTCTTCCAGATCATTCCCTGTGTTGAGGTCTTTGATATGGATCTCGTTCCAGTCCGACCCGGCTGCCGCCAACTGATAGGCCATATATCGGCCATCCTTTGAAACGGATGTTCCGCCCAACGCCACGGTCCCGTCTTCCGAAAGTGTGTTCGGATCAATGAGCACGCGTGGTTCTCCACTCAGCGAATCCTGCACATACAGCACGCTTTGGTTCTGCATGCCATCATTCTTGTAAAAGAAGAACTTCCCTCCTTTCTGAAATGGCGTACCATAGCGTTCATAATTGTAAAGCTGTTCCAACCGTTCGCGGATGGGTTTGCGCTGCTTCAGCGTGGCCAGATAACTGAATGTGAGCTCATTCTGTCGTTTCACCCAATCGGCTGTTTCGGCAGAATTATCATCTTCCAGCCAACGGTACGGATCGGGCACTTCCGTGCCGAAATAATCATCCACAATGGTGGAATCTCTGCGCGTTTCAGGATAATTCAAGGTGTGTTGCTTTTTCTCGGCACAGCCGAACAGTAAAACCAGGATGGGGATTGCAATCTTCTTCATTGGAATGGAATTGGTTGTGAAAGGTATACAAACCCGCTCATCGGAATTGAAAAGTGTCGCAGCCGATACATTTTTGACTACTTTTCCGATCATCAACTTCCCCCTCTAACAAACCCAAGGAAGAATGCGAGTTCTTGCCTTTCTGTTTATTTCTCTCGTTCTCTTCCAGTTTGGTGTGGCACAACCAGATGATGAGACAATCGCGAAACAGGGTCGTGTGGTGAACGACATTGAGGTTGGCGACATGATCGTTGACATTGAACCGCATGAGGCCATCAAGTACTACGAAAAGGCGCTGAATACGGCAAAAAAGAAGAACGATTCGTTGGAAATTGCTGCGGCCTTGGTAAAGATGGGCGATGCCAATTACATTCTTGGCAGTTATGGCGAATCACTGGAGAATCATTCGATGGCGCTGGGTATTTATGTGAAACTTGGTGTGGATTCTTTAGAAGCGCATCAGCTCAGCAAGATCGGTTCGGTGTATTATTTCAGCGAACAGAACGAATTGGCGTTGGCCCTCAAATACTACGAGGAGGCCTTCAGTAAATTCAATTCGCTGGGGCTGACAGCCGATGCGGCCTTCAATCTCAACTATTCGGGCTATGTGGAATGGGCGCGTGGAAACGAGGCCAAGAGTCTGGAAATACACCAAGAGGCTTTGAAGATGTTCGAGGCGATAGGCGACCAAAAGGGAATGGCCACTTCGTTGAGTGATATTGGATTCACTCTCAACTCATTAGGCCGTTTTGATGAAGCCTTGAACTATCATTTCAAAGCCCTTGAACTGGAGAAGGAACTTGGGGAGGAACTGATGCAGATACCGACCCTCAACAATATCGGCATCAGCTACCAGAATCTGAAAAAATACGAACTGGCCATCAAATACTCTTCAGAAAGTCTGGCCATGGCGGAAGAACGGCAGGCCACCAACCGCATTGTGGAGGCAAGTCGCACACTTGCAGAGACCTACGAGAAAATGGGGGATCTGAAGAATGCCATTCGCATGCTGAAGAAATTCAAATCCAAATCGGACAGCCTTCTGAACCTGAATGAGGTAAAGAAACTTACGCAACAGAGCATGAAGAATGAGTTTGAGAAGACGAAGACCCAGATGATGCTCGAAGAGGAAAAACGGGAAGTGTTGCAACAGGCCGAGTTGAAGCGGCAGAAACTGCTGGGCGATGGGATGATCATTGTGACGCTGTTCATCGGCATCTTGGCACTTATCCTCTACCGAAGCTACCATGCCAAGAACAAGAGCCATGAAGAACTGAGCCGTATGAATGCGGTTATCCTGAACCAAAACACCCTTGTGGAGCGGAAAAACCGCGACATTACAGACAGTATCAACTACGCGAAACGCCTGCAAGAGGCCATTCTTCCGAATGAGAATCGGATGAAGCGGAAGTTGGCGGATGTGTTCACGTTCTATCTGCCCAAGGACATCGTGTCAGGAGATTTCTACTGGCTTGAAACGATTGATGAATATACATTTGTGGCTGTGGCCGATTGTACAGGTCATGGAATTCCAGGGGCCATGGTAAGCATGGTGTGCTACAGCGCACTGACCCGTTCCATCCGAGAGTTCGATCTACGGAATCCGAACGAGATCCTTGACAACTGCCGCGAAATGATCGTTCGCACGTTTGACGGTGGAAACCACGAAGTACATGACGGCATGGATATTTCGCTGTGCTGCATCAACAGAAAACAGGACAGGCTGCTTTTCGCTGGTGCGCACAATTCCATCATTCACATTCCCAGAAAAAGTATTCTGAGCGGAAATCCCGAACTGAACATCATTACTGCCGATAAGCAACCTGTGGGCAGCTACGTGCGCGAGCAGCCTTTTACACAAACCGAAGTGCATATTGCTGATGGCGACCTCTTCTACCTGTTTACCGATGGTTATGTCGACCAGTTTGGGGGTGTGAACAACGAAAAGTTTAAACAACGAAGGTTGCGGGAACTGATAACCGACATCTGTAGCAAACCGCTAAATGAGCAGTATCGCATCATCGAGAAGACGTTCAAAGATTGGAAAGGAAAACGCGATCAGATCGATGATGTCTGCGTGATGTGCTTTCAGGTATGATCATCCAAAAGAAAACGCCACCACAACTTGCGCTGTGATGGCGTTCATTCTAAGAGCTACGTTAGCTTAGGCGTGCTGCAAGCGATAGTTCACTTCCATCCAGCCTCCTCCGTTCTCGCACTCCACTCCTTGTGCGCGTAGATAAGCTACTGCCTGTCCGCTACGGTTGCCGCTGGCGCAGCAAAGCAACAACGGCTGCTTCATATTGGCGAACTCCTTTACTCTATCTGGAACCTCATGCAGGGGTATGTTCACACTCCCCGCTACATGGCCTCCCTGAAATTCCATCGCGCTGCGAACATCTACGATGGTGTATCCTGCATTATTCATTTCTGTTATTATTAATTTGATTGTTTACTTATTTAACCGTTAAAGCAAGGTTGTAGGACATACATAGTCCGTTACCTCAAACTTGCCTGAATTCTTGATGGCCCCAAAACCTCCGTCCACATCGATGAGGTTCTTGTAGCCCTTTGATCGAAGAATGGAACTGAAGATCATGGAACGGTAACCTCCTGCGCAATGCACGTAGTACGTGTCCTGCTTGTTCAGTTTGGTCATGCTGTCCTCGATGTAGTCGAGCGGTGCATTGGTTGCGTTGACGATATGCTCAGAATCGTACTCGCTCTTCTTGCGCACATCCACAATTTTGATGCTCTTATCGGCAGCCTCCCTTGCAGCGAACTCATCTGCTGAAATGGACTCGATGGTCTCCAACGATTTACCTTCTGCTTTCCAAGCTTCGATACCACCTTTCAGGTAACCGATGGCATGGTCGTAGCCGACACGGGCCAAACGCGTGACCACTTCTGGAATTCTGTCCTCATCGCCTACCAGAAGTATCTTCTGGTTGATGTCGGTGATAACGGTTCCTACCCACACGGCAAAGCTGCCATCAATTCCGATGAAGATGGAACCTGGGATAAATCCTTTGGCGAACACCTGCTGCTTGCGCGTATCCAATACCAGTACATCCTCTGCATCCATGGCGACTTCAAACTCGCGTGGAGAAAGGGCTTTCAGTCCGCGCTCCAGTACGTCATCGATGGAATCGTAGCCCTGAATGTTCATCAGAACGTTCTTTGGGAAGTACCCCGGAGGCGCTGTAAGCCCAGTGATCAGTTCTTTGATGAACTCTTCGCGGGTCATATCCGCACGCAGTGCATAGTTGGTCTTCTTCTGATTTCCGAGCGTATCGTAGGTCTCTTTGCTCATGTTCTTACCACATGCGCTACCGGCACCGTGTGCTGGGTAAACGATAATGTCATCGCTCAGTGGCATGATCTTGTTGCGTAGCGAATCGAACAGATGACTTGCCAATTTCTCCTGTGTTAGGTCAGAGATCACGTGCTGTGCAAGGTCTGGGCGACCCACATCCCCAATAAAGAGGGTGTCTCCTGTAAAGAGAGAGGTGTCCTTTCCGTTCTCATCGGTAAGCAGGTAGCAGCTGCTCTCCATGGTGTGTCCCGGTGTGTGGATCAAGGTAATGGTGGCATTACCGAGTTTGAACTGCTCGCCATCCTTTGCAATGTGAGCATCGAACCCTGTTTGCATGCTGGTCGGGCCGTAGATGATCGGTGCACCTGTTTTGGTGGAAAGATCCACATGGCCCGAAACGAAATCGGCATGGAAGTGCGTTTCAAAAACGTACTTGATCTTGGCTCCGTGATCCTCGGCCATTTTAATGTACTGATCCACTTCGCGAAGTGGGTCGATGATGGCTGCTTCGCCATTGCTTTCGATGTAGTAAGCCCCTTGGGCCAGACATCCTGTATATAACTGTTCTACTTTCATGATGTATGTATTAGTAGGTTTAACTTCTAATTGCTGAGACAAATTTAAGGTAGGTATTTTCCGTGGAAGGAAACTTTAGTCACACGGTTATGTAACCCACATCACGGACGGTTGTTGAGGGAGTGTTCCATCGCAATCATTGCTTTTGGTCCAGTTTGCTCTTAACGCGCTAATTCAACCAATCCCTCTTTCAATTCCGAATAGTTGCTATACCACTTGTAGGCAACCTTCAGACTTTGATCTGAATTTGAAATAATCTCAGTGTATTCCTGATTGAACAGAAATAACAAGACAGGGTGAGCAAACCCAAAAAACGACCCGTTGTTTTCCATAAGGGTTCTGACACTGGCGATATCCTGCTTCTTTATGGTATTTGTCTTAAATGGCCATAACGCGCACCTATACTGAATGTACTTCGGGGTGATCAATACGGTCTTCATACTGTAGACCATTAAAGCAATTAGTAACACGAATACTGCTGAAAAAATCAAGAACAACCATATTCTATCCAGCATTCCGGTGCCCGTCCTTGAAAAGTAAACGACCGATGCCCGGATCAACATTCCTACGGACATTAGTAGGACAAACACCGCGATGAATACTGCTGCTACCCGAAATTTTGATTTAATGATCATCTTCTAAATACCTTCCAGCTAAAGATAACGTCTCAACCTACCACCGTCACAAGCATTAGGTTTAGTAGGTGTTGGCGGTAGTATTTCTTTCATTTTTCAACCAGTTCAAGTAGTGATACGTTTTTATACAAACTGATTATTCTTTCGCAAGTCCTCTTGTGTCGTCAAGTAGCGTATTGAACTCTGATGTCATTCGAAGCTTTTTAACAAACCTGATTTCATTGAGGAAAAGCGTGAAATAGAAATTTTCAGTCTGTGCAAACTTTTCAGCTTGCATTTCTGGTAATGATTGAAATTCCCGCTCCAGTCGTATGGACAATTTCCTGTCGTCAGTTTGTTTGATACTTGTCAGAAGTGTTTGCCTAACTGAATTGTATCGATTTGAAAAGTCTTTGATTTCAACTTCCGATACTCCGTAAACCCAACTGAAGTCGTCCATCCAACCAGCAAACCATCTGAATTTCCGAAAGCCTGCCGCATTGGACAGTGTCTCCGTCAATTGAAGTAAACTTCTGTAAGGTGCGGTCAGTAATTCGATGTCAGACGCGTCCATTTTCATCTTACCGCCAACGGGTGCAGCAATGAAAATAGGGCTTTAGTTCCTTCAACCTTTCAGCCGAAACTGAACTTAGTAAAAACTACCAAAGCTAGCGTACCTGTCGTCACGCCCTATTTTGATAGTAGATGTTGGAGAACGTTTTTTATTCTTTAACTACTTTCAGGTTCGAGACTTTTCCATCGGGGTAAACCATCTTAACCAAATACACTCCCGATGCCTTTGGCAAGGCATATTCAACAGTTCCTGTGACATTTCTTCTCTCGTTCTGAACTAACTCTCCAAAAATGTTGTAAGTATTTATGGTTATTTCAGTACTGACGATGCCGAAGTCAATTTGAATTCTGTCAGATGTTGGATTAGGATACCACGTTGGGGTTTCTGCATGTAAGTGTTCATTTATTCCCGAAAGCATTTCACCAACAACATTAACCGTAACCATTGTCATTGTTTTGTAAATGTAAGTGGAGCTATCGCAATAGGTATCCGAACAGCCATTTGCATCGGAAACGGTCAGACAGATGTTGTAATATCCTTCAGCGGCATAAGTATGGCTTGGAAAAGGTTGATTGGAAGTAGCTCCATCGCCCCATTCCCATAGATACTGAAGTTGACCAGTTCCCGTACTGCTATCGATTGCAAACCAATCATGTTGCTGCGATGGGTTTGGAACTAAACTAAAATTGGCAGAACAAGCTTCGGGAACAATAGAAGGGTCTTCAAATACGGCCAATCCTTCACCACTTGTACCAACCCAAATTCTCCCATCAAGACCTGTTGCCAGGCTTATGATATTGTTACTTGGCAGATCTGAATTTGATGTGGTGTAGAAGGTCCAACTTGTATCATTGAATTTTGCCAGACCATAATCTGTTCCCAGCCATTTGTTTCCCATAAGATCAATGGTAACTGCTTTCACAAGGTTGCTTTGGATGTCCGAATTTGCTGTATTGAAGGTTGTCATTACGCTATCAAACTTGACAAGACCACTGCTGGTCGCTAGCCACTTTGTGTCGTTGTCATCAATTGCTATATCGTTTACAGAGTTCTGTACCGGATATAGTGTCCAAGTATTGCCATCGAACTTGCATACTCTTCCACCTCCTCCGATCCAGACGTGTTGAGAATCATCTATTGCAATACAATTTGCAATGTTTATTTCCGTGTCATCATAGAGTGTCCATGTGCTGCCGTCATACTTCAACACTTTTCCAAGCTCTGAAGCCCCTCCACCCAGCCAAATATTATCACTTGAATCTACAGCAACTACGCGACCATTATAAACCCCGAGAGAACTGGACGGAAGAGGGTAGAGATAGCACGTATCATTAAGGTCACACAAGGTGGTTTGACTGACACTTGGCGCAAGCCATAGATGATTATTTGACTCAAATGCGATACCATCATTTGTATAGGGATGAATGTGCGTACCATTTGTTGTCCATTCCGTGTTATCAAACTTCGAAATACCACTTGTGCTTCCTACCCATTTGTTGCCAACCTGATCTATCTTGATTGCTAGGACAGTATTATTGGGAATGTCTGAATTGATGGTGTTGTAAACAGTCCATTGCTGTGCCATTAGCATGGTAATGCTGCAAAAGTGTAGCAGAAGCGTAGCTAAGAATGTCTTTTTCATCTTATATGTTTTTTAATCAATGGAATTTAACACTAAAATATTTACGAAAACTACTTCGTTTTCAATTCAGAGCTGCGCTTTCAAGCTGCACCAAAATGTTCTCCAACGGGCACCGCTAAAGATAATGCGTTAGAAACTGCTTCCGTTTCGCCATGCTCGGACAGCGCAGAACGAAACTGAGACCGACTGACGTACCGTCATAAGCATTCGGTTTAGTGGGTGTTGGCGTGGCGTTGTTTCTTTATTTTAAATCCAGTCTTCAGATATTCCTGTCTAATTTCATTAAATAGTTTGATCTGGTCCTCCAAGCTAAGAAGGCTGTCGGAACCAACCGTCAGATAGATGAGACGCGTTGGTGTTCCCATTGCAATGTCAAGTTGTTTATGCTCCCCGCTTTTGATTATGTAGTCTACAATAGTGTAGGTTTCAAATGTACCTGAAGGCATATAGCTGAAGGAAACTGAGAACGTATCTGGTGGAAGTTTGACATTATACTTTCCGTCAATGTCAGCAGAGGCTCCAAAACGTATGCCTCTTCTGTTTTCAAATAGTATTTGGGCAAATGGAATGGGGTCTTGATTTTGAGAGACTTACGTAACGTTGCCAGATACTGTACAGGTTTCCGCTCTCTCATTTGATAATAAACTATCTCGGACAAGGAAGCCTTCCACTGCATCAGCGGTTACAATGCGTTCCTGATACTGATACTTGTAATCCCCGTATGCTGGGAAATACATTTCGTGCTGACCAAACGAAACTTGGCAGTTGTAGAGAAAGGTTGATATTAAAATGAGACGTTTCAAATAGCTTTTCACAATGCACGCCAACGGGTTCCGCTAAAGATAAGGTAGCCTTTGAAGCCTTCCCATTTTTCGGACAGGGTTAAATTAGACTTTTTCATTTGATGTTTTGGTTTTCAACGGGGAGGCGCGCCTCCCCGTTGAAGTTGCTTTGATGTATTGCAGCGGGCTATTGCCGTCCAAGGCACTGTGCGGATGGTTACGGTTGTAATCGTCCATACATTTCCCGCAAGGATGCGCACCTGCGCCAAATCACCGAACAGGTAGGCGTCCAAGATGTCCTCCCTGAACAGGCGGTTGAAGCGTTCGATGTAGGCGTTCTGGGCTGGTTTGCCCGGCTGGATGAACAGGTTGCGGATGCTTTTTTCCGCACACAAGTTGCGGAACGCATGGGAGGTGAACTTAGGCCCATTGTCTGTACGGATGACCTTGGGTGTTCCCCGATGGTCGATGACACGTTCCAGTGCCTCCATGACACGGTTGCTGCACAGGGAGAACCCGACCTCAACGGCCAGTGCCTCACGGTTGTGGTCATCGATGATGTTCAACGTGCGGAACCTGCGTCCGCTGGTCAGCGCATCGCTCATCATGTCCATGCTCCAGCATTGGTTTATGCTCTTCGGGACGTTCAGTTCCTCCCGTATCCGCTTCAGCGGCCTTCTCTTGTATCTCCTTCTTCTTGTAAGTTCCATCTTTCTATAAATTCTGAATACTCTTTTCCTGTTCCACTGTAGCCCCTCGCTACGTATGCGACCGTAGTAGCTGTCGAACCCGCGTGTGGGATGCGCCTGTACCAGCTTCTGCTCCACATCAAGGTCGTCCAACCTGCTCCGGTAGTACCACATGCTGCGGTGCAGCTATACCACACGACAGGCACGCTTGACGGTGGCTTTGCGATCATCGACCAGGTACTGCGCACCTTCCCTGCGCGGCGAGGGGCCTATAACTTTTTTTTTTCAGCACATCTTTCAGAAGCTCATGGTCAAGGCTCAGGTCGGCATACATCCAGACCGGCGTTCTCCTCCTGAAGGGCCTTCAGCTCCTTGAGCTGCAGCGCGTCCATGCCCACGTACTTCCTGCGCCAGTTGTAAAAGGTATGTTTGCTTATGCCCTGCTCCCTGCAGATGCTCTCCGTATCACGACCGTTGTCGTAACTCTGCAATATGCGCACGATCTGCGCCTCCGTGAATTTGCTTCTCTTCATGACAGTTGAATTTGATTTTTCCATTTTCATACCGTCCGATTTTTGGGGAAGGCTACCACGGGGATAAACAATTCAATCTAATTATTGCTATTCTGAAAGTACTTTTTATCCTACTAATTACCTTGAAGATATTACCTGCCGAACTTGACATTGGTTTAGAAGAGTTCTTTGAGTCTCCAACAGAATATTGGCAGAATCATTTCAGTATAGACCTGATTGTTCCTCTGGTGGTATTTCTGACGTTAATTGGGGCGGTTCGCAGTTTCTTTGAACTTGTTTTACTGATAATAGCTGGTTTACTCAATCTTCTATTCAAAATGTTTGGATTCATCTGGAGTAAGTCTTTGAAACAGACCTCGATATCCAATTGAAGGGGTTTCCTTGGTTTGTTAATGATGAGGGTAAAAAAGGATGGCTGTTCAATGTGCTTCAAGAAATTTATCACGATTTATCGGGAGATGAGTCTGCACTTCATTCAAACATTAAGCTTAGCCTGTCAATGGTTCTTTTTACATTGGTACTGAAACTGTATTCACTTAGCCTCTTCGGATTTGAGAATCTCTTTCAATTAGTGCTTCTCTACTTCCTGTTCAACTGTGTCGTTCTTGTTTTGTTGTACAGAATCAAAAGTGATTGGATAAGACAACAATTGATTGGATAGAGGAGTCAATCCAACACCCTACGAATCAACCGCAGCTTGTGGGTGTACTTTCCTGTATCGACATTAAAGATGCCTTGGTGGTCGAGTTTATCGATACGAACCTTGCCCGCTGCATGAATAATGGCATTGGGTCCGACCATCATTCCTACATGGATGATGCGGCCTTCGTCATTGTCGAAGAACGCAAGGTCGCCCAGTTCGGCTTCTTCCACAAAGCTGAGCGTATAACCTTCCTCGGCCTGTTGGTAGGCATCGCGCTGAAGCGGAATACCAACCATTTTATACAAAACCTGCATCAGTCCCGAGCAATCTATACCGAACGGTGAGCGGCCGCCCCACAAGTAAGGCGCATTGCGGAACACCATGGCGAATTCCACCAATTGCTTACGGGCCTCATCTGGGTCGGGATGGTTTATCTCGCCATCAAACTCGTAAGCCTCATCACCGAAGGCAATATGTCCTTGATGGTAATTGGGCAAGGAACTTCCTGCCAGAACAGGAATCATGTGCCCCGTTTTCTCATGCTTGACCAATTGCACGAGATCAGAGGCACAGACGGGCAATTTCTTGTTCAGTGCCTCAAAGGCGTTCTTATCGATCTCTACGAACTGCTTCTCGTCTATCCAGCTTTCGTAACCGTCCAACCCATTACGGATCTTGCGCCACTGATTACGTTTTCCAATAATCTCAAAGCTCTCTCCGAACAGCAATTGCGTTACCATCTGACTCTTGTCAGAAGGCTCTTCCCTGCACGGGATGACACTGAGATTACAGATACCGTATGTTGGCATCCAATTAGGTTAGATAACTTCCAAACAAAGGGCGCTGGCACCGCCACCACCATTACAGATGCCTGACGCACCTTTCTTCAATCCACGGTTCTTAAGCGCATGCACCAACGTTACAATGATGCGTGCTCCAGAACAACCAAGTGGGTGACCCAATGATACGGCTCCACCGTTCACATTCACCTTGCTGGCATCCAAGCCCATCTCTTTGTTGTTGGCCAACGCCACCACAGAGAATGCCTCATTGATCTCAAAAAGATCCACATCGCTGCTGCTCCAACCTGCCTTGTCCATGGCCTTAGGCATGGCCTTGGCAGGTGAAGTGGTGAACCATTCAGGTGCCTGAGCTGCATCGGCAAACGAAACGATCTTCGCCAATGGCTTCACGCCAAGTGCTTCCGCTTTCTCCTTGCTCATCAACACAACCGCTGCCGCTCCGTCATTCATGGTAGAAGCATTGGCCGCAGTAACGGTTCCTTCTTTGGTGAATGCAGGTCGCAATCCTGGAATCTTCTCCATCATCACATTCGTGAATTCCTCATCGGTATCTACTACCAACGCATCTCCTCTTCTCTGCGGAACTTCCACTAGAACGATCTCGCTCTTGAACGCACCTGCTTCCCACGATGCTGCCGAACGCTTGTAGCTTTCGATGGCATAGGCGTCCTGCTCCTCGCGGCTGATGTTGCACTCGGTAGCGCAAAGCTCTGCTGCCATTCCCATGGCGTAATCGTTATACACATCTCGAAGACCATCGTAGGCCAAGCCATCCAACATGGTAATGTTGCCGTACTTGGTACCTGTTCGCGAATTCGGCAGATAGTGAGGAACGGAGCTCATGTTCTCCATACCGCCCGCAACAACCACATCGTTGTCGCCAAGCATGATGCTCTGCGCGCCCAGCATGATGGCTTTCATCCCTGATGCACAAACCTTATTTACCGTGGTACACGGAACAGTATTTGAAAGTCCTGCAAAGATGGCCGCCTGACGGGCCGGAGCCTGCCCCAATCCTGCCGAAAGCACATTTCCCATGAATACTTCCTGAACTTCCATCGGATCAACGCCTGCTGCGCTCACCGCACCTTTGATAGCTGTTGCGCCCAATTTGGTGGCCGATACGGAGGCCAACTTACCGTTGAAACTTCCCATCGGGGTTCTTACTGCTGCTACGATATATACTTCTTTCATTGCCGTACTTGAATTTCGTGCGAAAGTAACGATTTCTCAACCACAGGACGTGAAGCCGTCTTTACGCTTTCAACACAAGAATTCACGTAGTTTAGTGGCTCGGAAATGAACAACTTTCTTTCAAACATCAGGAACAACCACGAACGCATTCAGCGGATACTGCTCTTCGTTCTTGCTGGAGCGCTGATTGTATTGATGCTACCGAAGGAAGGTAAGTTCAAGTACGAATACCAGAAAGGCCGTCCGTGGGGACATGAAGACCTGGTGGCACCGTTCGATTTTGCCATTGAAAAACCAAAAAGTGAACTGGCTGACGAGACGAAGCAGACCCGTGATAACGCAAAGGTGTATCTGAAACTGGACGAATCGGCACGCGACAAAGCCTATCAGAATCTCAAGACCAAACTTACTGCTGAGCTGCATCCTGATTCATCCCGAAATCGGGAGATGAAACGGTTCAACAAGAACCTTTTCACGGGACAGAAAATACTTTCTGACATCTATGATAAAGGCATTCTTCGCAAAGCAGATGAACTGGACAACCTGAAAGACGGACAGGTCGTGTATCTGCTCAAGGGCAACACCGCCTCACAGGCCAGCCTCAATCAATTCTACACCGTGCAGAGTGCCTATGAAGAGATCAAAAAAGAACTCGGTAAAAAACATGGTGTGGATGAAGAAGCCTTGGCAAAAGCACTTTCCGAAGCGCTCGTCCAAAACGTGACCTATGACGCGGAATTTACCGACCGTGTCTTACAAGAGGAGCTGAATGCCATCTCGCCTACCCGTGGTATGATCCCGAAGGGCTTGATGGTCATCAGCCGTGGCGACATGGTAGATGCTGAGAATTTTCTTGTACTCGAATCGCTGCGCAAAGAGTATCAGACACGCCTCGGTTCTTCGGGCAGCTTCTATTTGCTTTTAGGTGGACAGCTCATTATGGTGACCATCGTGCTGCTGATGTTCTACCTGTTTTTGGTTCAGTACCGTAGCGACCTGATGCAGAACAACTGGCAGGTCACGTTCTTGCTCATGCTCATCGTGCTGATGGTCTTCATTTCAAGTACCACGCAACGCATTCCGAACATCAACCTCTATTTGGTTCCATTCTGTTTGGTGCCTGTCATCGTTCGGAGTTTCTTCGACAGCCGCATTGCACTCTTTGCCCATATCGTTACGCTCATCATTATCGGATTCGAGGCACCCAACGGTTTCGAATTCATGTTCCTCGAACTCATTGCAGGCATCATTGCCATATTCTCGCTGCTCAGCATGCAGAACCGTTCGCAGCTGTTCATTTCCATGCTCATCGTGTTCGTTACCTATAGTGCCAGCTACTTCAGTATTGCCATCATGCAGGAAGGCGACATCAAGAACATAGATGTGACCATGTTCATCTGGTTTGCGGGAAGTGTGGGTCTTACCCTCCTCGCCTATCCGCTCATCTATCTGTTCGAAAAACTG
This sequence comes from Flavobacteriales bacterium, assembly GCA_016124845.1. NCBI lineage: Bacteria > Pseudomonadati > Bacteroidota > Flavobacteriia > Flavobacteriales > Flavobacteriales bacterium. The sequence continues at coordinate 65,442 of WGMW01000027.1, read as the reverse complement.
TTCGGGTTCATTTCGGATGTTACACTGCTCGAACTGAACAACACTAACCACAAACTTCTGCGCCAGATGGCCACCGATGCACCTGGAACATTCCAACATTCGTTGCAAGTGGCAAGTTTGGCGGAGACTGCCATTTACGAGATCGGAGGAAATGCGCTTTTGGTGCGTACAGGTGCGCTCTACCACGACATCGGCAAGCTCTACGCTCCGATGTATTTCATTGAAAATCAAGTGACTGGCGTCAATCCACACGATGACCTCTCGTTTGAGGAAAGCGCCAAGATCATCATCAACCACGTGATCAAAGGCGTGGAACTGGCCAAGAAACACAAGCTGCCCGAACAGCTCATCGACTTCATCCGCACGCACCATGGCACTTCAACCGTGCAGTACTTCTACCGTTCCTATCTGCATAACTTCCCAGAAGGCGAACTGGACAAAACACACTTCAGCTATCCAGGCCCGAAACCCTTTACCAAGGAAATGGCCGTGTTGATGATGGCGGATAGCGTGGAAGCCGCCTCTCGAAGCCTTGGCGAGTACACAACAGAAACGGTGAGCAAATTGGTGGACTCCATCATCGACCGTCAGTTCAATGAAGGTCAATTCGATAGTGCCAACATCACGCTGCGCGACATTACCGAAGTACGCAGCATCTTCAAGAAGAAGCTGTTGAACATTTACCACGTGCGGGTGGAGTATCCGAGTTGAAGCCCCTCTACCTCCCCAAAGGGGAGAATTTTAACCACCTGAAAACTTTTAATCGTGCGCTTCCCCCATTGGGGGATTGAGGGGGCTTTTCTACTACCTTTGCGCTTTAATGAATTTCGCCTATCCCGAATTCCTTTTTGCGCTCGCAGCGATTTCGGTTCCCATCATTATTCATTTATTCAATTTCCGAAGGTTTAAGAAGGTTTACTTCTCAGACATCCGCTTTCTGAAGGATGTTGAAATTGAGACCAAAAGTAGGAACAAACTCAAAAATCTGCTCATTCTCTTCTCGCGCATGCTTGCCATCACGTTCTTGGTCATGGCGTTTGCGCGACCAGTTATTCCCACAGGAACAAAGGCACCGACAGCAAGCAATTCGGTGGTTGTTTACATCGACAATTCATTCTCCATGAGTGCCGATGGCGAGGAAGGTAATCTTCTGGAAGAAGCGAAAGCCAAGGCCATTGAAGTAGGTTCAGCCTATTCAAACGGTGCAGAACTCCGCTTGCTGACAAACGATTTCGACCCGCGCCATTTCCGCAATCTGTCCTTCGAGGAATTCAAGAACGAGGTATCGGCCGTGCAATCATCACCGGTTGTCAGAACGTTCGATGAAGTCGCTTCGCGAACATCGGGAACTACGGGATCAAATACCGCCACAAGTCTTTATTACATCTCCGACCTACAGTCGAAAACCACAACTCCTACAGAATCAATATCTGATTCATTATTAAGTATTTACGTAATCCCAGTAGAAACACAGGTTGAATCAAATATTTTCATCGACAGCTGTTGGTTCGACTCGCCTTCTCGCCTACCGATGCAGCCTGATAAACTCATGGTTCGGGTTCGCAACACAGGCAATTCAGAGGTTGAGAATCTATCTGTGAAACTGAATTTGAATGGCGTGCAAAGAGCCGTTGGAACAGCAACCATTGCACCTGAAAGCTACGAAGACCTTGAACTGGCTTTCACCAATGCGGAGCAAGGAATTCAGTTTGCCGAGGTTTCCATTCAAGATTACCCGATCACATATGATGACCATTATTATCTGTCATTCAATCTGGCGAACACGATAAACATTCTGAGCATCAATGGTGAATCGGCTTCCAAAGCAGTTACACGAGTGTTCGATTCCGAAGCGAATTTCAACATCACCGAAGCTTCGAACGTGGGACTGGATTACTCAGCATTGAACAGCAGCGACCTCGTTATCTGCAACGGTGTCCCCTCCTTCTCTTCGGGCATGGTGCAGGAACTGATGCGATTCGTGAACGATGGCGGCAGCCTACTTTTCATTCCTGCTGAAAAAGCCGACCTCAGCTCTACCAACGAACTGCTGTTGGCGCTTGGTGCTGAGCAATTGACTGCTTCAGACAGCGCCAAACTGAAAGTGGAAGGTGTGAACCTGAAAAGTGAGGTCTTCAAGAACGTTTTTACGCAATGGGAAGACCGCATCGACCTTCCTGTGGTGAGCAAGCATTACGGAACGAACACCTCAACCACCAGTTCCTCCGAACGGTTGATGACCTTGGCCAACGGCCAACCGCTTCTGACCAGTTACCAAAGCGGGAAAGGTCGCAGCTACGTGCTTACCACGGCCATCAAAGACAGCTGGACGAACTTCCATCGCCATGCTTTGTTCGTGCCTGCACTGTACAACATGGCGTTGAATAGCGTGAACAACGGCATGAGTGCCGAAACCATCGGTTCCGACCGCTTCATTCCTGTTCATTCCAAACTGACCGATGCAGAGATATTGGAAGTAACGCGAAGCGGAACCAACGAATCATTTGTCCCCGAGCGCGTGGCACGAACGGAAGGCAATGGCATCTTTGTGCATGATCAGGTTCGTAATGACGGACAGTTCGTTCTGAAAACGGGAGCTGGAGATACGTTGCAACCTGTAAGTTTCAACTACGACCGAAGTGAAAGCGACATGCATTTCCTCTCCACCGAAGAACTGGCACAGAAGGCATCCGAACTTGGCATTTCCAACCTACAAATTGTGGATGGAACCACCGAGAACATTGCCAACCAAGTGAAGGAATTACATGACGGCAAGCAGCTTTGGAGGCTTTTCCTCATCCTCGCATTGCTGGCATTACTGGCCGAAACCATACTGATACGAATACTTTGACCATGCAGATACTGATTCGCGAAGCCAAGATCATCGACCCGACATCCGAGCACAATGGAAAGGTGGCGGGTGTGCTCATCACAGATGGAGTCATCACCCAGATCGGGAAAGACATTGACTCGTATGGAATTGACGAAGTGATCGAAGGAGACGACCTGCACATTTCCACAGGTTGGGTGGATCTGTTCGCCACATTCGGTGATCCAGGCAGAGAGTACAAGGAAGACATCGAATCTGGTCTGAACGCGGCTGCGCAAGGTGGTTTTACCCGCGTGGCCATCTCGCCAGAGGCGGAACCTGCGGTAGATGACAAATCAGCCATCCGCTACATTCTGAAAAAGGCAGAAGGCCATGCCGTACACGCACTTCCGCTTGCGGGAATGACCAAAGGTCTGCTTGGTGAAGACCTCGCTGAAATGTTTGACATGCAAACTTCAGGAGCGGTTGGCATCAGCAACGGAAAGCACACCGTTTCCAATACGAAAGTGCAGCATCTCGCCTACCTCTACAGCAAGAACCTGAATATGCCCATCTACAGTTTCTGTCAGGATGGGAAAATGGCAGCTGGCGGCCAGATGCACGAAGGTTTGGTGAACACAAGCATCGGAATGAAAGGAATTCCCGCCTTGGCGGAGGAAATTGCCGTTGCGCGCGACATCTATTTGGCCGAATACGCAGATGTTCCCGTTCACTTCTCGCACATTACCACCAAAGGTTCAGTGGAACTGATTCGGCAGGCCAAGGCAAAAGGATTGAAGGTAACAGCAAGCGTTCCCGCGCATCACCTTTCCATCAAGGACGACTCTATCGCAGATTTTGAACCGAACTTCAAGGTAATTCCACCTTTTAGGGACAGCGAACATATTGATGCGCTGAAAGAAGGTTTGACAGACGGCACCATCGATGCCATCATCTCCGACCACCAACCGCATGAGATTGAAGCGAAATTCTCTGAGTTCAGCATTGCCGAACCTGGCATCATTGCACTCGAAACCGCCTTCTCGGTTGCGTTGGAAGCACTTTCCAAGCACATGAAATTGGAAGACATCATCGCCAAGTTCACGAGTGGTCCGCGAAATGTTCTGAATCTGGAAACGCCAACCATCAAAGAAGGCTCGGAAGTAGAACTGACCATCTTCACTCCTACGCTCACATGGGTTTACGAGAAGAAGGACATCAAAAGCAACTCAAAGAATTCACCGCTTATCGGACAGCAACTCACGGGACTTCCTGTGGGAATTGTCAGCAACGGGCAGCTTTACCTGAACAACTGATCGAGTTCAAATAAGGTATTTTCCGTTGGCTAATTGACAATTGTAGCAATTACGATTGTAAGTTGCCAAATTTCCGGTGCATTTTGTTTTACTTCGTGTAAAACGAAATGTCATGAAAGCAAAAGCCATCATTATTGCTTGCACCATCATCCTGTTCGGATTTCTTGAAACGCAAGCGCAGACCACCTACAAGGGAAGAATGTTTGTTGGAGGGAATTTGAGCATAACTTCTCTTTCCAATTCCACGATAGATTCCACGAAAACGAGTAGCATCGGGTTTTCCATCACCCCCAATTATGGCGTATTCGTCTCCCGATCTTTTGCAGTTGGAGCTATGCTTAATTACAGCTACAATTCCAGTAAATATGAAAGTAATACGTTTGCTCCTCCCACTTACAAGCAAAAGCAACTCTCGAATGTTTACGGTATAGCAGCATTCGGCCGTTATTACAAGTTTTTTGGGGATAAATTTGCCTTGATTGTAACAGGAAATGTTGGCTACTCTTATGGGCAGAATTCAAAAAGCATCACGGGATACAATTCTGTTACAACTAAAACAAATAGCCGCAGTCATGATATTTCCGTAGTGATCACCCCAGGTGTCGTTTATTTCATCTCTCCGAAGTTTGGGCTGGAAACAAGTTTTGGACAGGTCAGCTACGATTACATCATGACCAAGGATGAACGGAACTCCAGTAACAATGGGGTTAACTCCAACTTCCGACTCAACTTTGGCCTCACTTCGCTTCGGTTCGGACTGAACTATTATTTCGGAAAGGGCAAAGCCAAGGAGGCGAAAGCCACCGAATGATGAACAGTTAGCACGGTTTGGCGTTTGGATTGAGTACCTTTGCGGCCCAATTTCAAACATGACTGAGGAAGACTTTCAACTGGACAGCATTGAAGCTGCCATTCAAGAGATAAAAGACGGGAAGATCGTTATTGTTGTTGACGATGCCGATCGTGAGAATGAAGGGGATTTTGTGGCTGCCGCCCGTTCCGTCACTCCCGAAATGATCAATTTCATGGCCACCCACGGACGCGGACTTATCTGCGCGCCATTGGTGGAAGAACGTTGCGATGAGCTTGGCCTCGAACTGATGGTGAAGAACAATAACGCAGCCTACGAAACACCATTCACCGTTTCCGTTGACCTTATTGGCCACGGCTGCACAACAGGTATTTCGGCCAGCGACCGCGCCAAAACGGTCAAAGCACTCATCGACCCAAATACACGTGCAGAAGAGCTTGGTAAACCAGGTCACATCTTCCCGCTGAAAGCGAGAAAAGGTGGCGTGTTGCGCAGAGCTGGACACACCGAAGCCGCCATCGATCTGGCGCGTTTGGCTGGCTTTGAAGCTGCGGGCGTGATCGTGGAGATCATGAACGAGGATGGCACCATGGCGCGACTTCCCCAATTGGTGGAGATTGCCAAAAAGTTCAACCTGAAACTCATTTCCATCAAGGATCTGATCGAGTACCGCGTCAAGAACGAATCACTCATCGAGCGCCAGATCCATGTGAACATGCCTACAGAGTGGGGCGATTTCAAAATGATGGCCTACAAGCAGACCACGAACGACCAAACGCATCTCGCCTTGGTAAAAGGAACGTGGGATGATGATGAACCAATACTTGTCCGCGTGCATTCTTCTTGCGTTACGGGAGATATTTTCGGCTCATGTCGTTGCGACTGCGGTCCGCAGTTGCATGCAGCCATGGAAATGGTAGAAAAAGAAGGAAAAGGTGTTATCGTGTATATGAATCAGGAAGGCCGTGGCATTGGGCTTCTGAATAAGTTGCGTGCTTACGAGCTACAAGAAAAAGGCATGGATACCGTAGAGGCCAACCTTGCGTTGGGCTTCGAAATGGATCAACGCGATTACGGCATTGGTGCTCAGATACTCCGCGACCTTGGAGTGACCAAAATGCGCCTGATGAGCAACAACCCAAAGAAGCGTACCGGACTGATCGGTTACGGCCTCGAAATCGTTGAGAACGTGCCTATTGAAATAGATGCAAACGAGCACAATCGCTTCTACCTACAGACCAAACGCGACAAAATGGGGCATTCCATTAAGGTTGAAAAGTAAGTCAATCAACTGTAAATCAAACGTTTGAAACGTTGAATCATAAAACCTTAACGTAGGTTTGTTTTCAAAGATCAAGGGTATATATTTGCAACCGCTTTAAAAAAGCACGACTCGATAGCTCAGTTGGTAGAGCATAACACTTTTAATGTTAGGGTCCTGGGTTCGAGCCCCAGTCGAGTCACAAGAACAGAAGCCTTTCCAATTTCGGAGAGGCTTTTTCATTTATCTGGGGCGAGAAGTTCATCCTGAGTGAGGAACGAATCGAAGGAAGCCCCAGTCGAGTCACAAGAACAGAAGCCTTTCCATTTTTGGAGAGGCTTTTTCATTTATCTGGGGCGAGAAGTTCATCCTGAGTGAGGAACGAACCGAAGGAAGCCCCAGTCGAGTCACGAGAACAGAAGCCTTTCCAATTTCGGAGAGGCTTTTTCATTTATCTGGGGCGAGAAGTTCATCCTGAGTGAGGAACGAACCGAAGGAAGCCCCAGTCGAGTCACAAGAACAGAAGCCTTTCCAATTTCGGAGAGGCTTTTTCATTTTTCTGGGGCGAGAAGTTCATCCTGAGTGAGCAACGAACCGAAGGAGGCGCTGGTTGAACCACTTGAAAGCCTTCTCCTTTACTGCGAAGGCTTTTTTATTTTGTTAACCGCACGTTATATTTGCGGAAAACCATTAGCACAAACTAACAGATATGCGTAGCGAAAGTCTCGAATTCCTCAGAACCTATATTAATAATGCATCACCAACGGGTTTCGAGTCTTCGGGGCAGCAACTCTGGCTGGATTACCTGAAACCTTACATCGACACCTACTTCACCGATGTGTACGGTTCTGCGGTCGGTGTCATCAATCCAGAAGCCAAGTACAAAGTAGTTATCGAGGCGCATGCCGATGAGATCGCATGGTTCGTGAATTACATCACGAAGGAAGGTTTGATCTATGTGAGACGCAATGGTGGTTCCGATCACCAAATTGCTCCTTCCATGCGGGTGAACATCCACACCAAAAAGGGAATTGTGAAAGGCGTTTTCGGATGGCCTGCCATCCACGTGAGAAACGCTCAGAAAGAAGAAGCGCCAAGCCTTACCAATCTGTTTATCGACACAGGTTGCAACAGCAAGGAAGAAGTTGAGGAAAAAGGGATTCATGTTGGTTCGGTCGTCACATTTGTAGATGAGATGATGGAACTGAACAACCGCTATGTGGTGGGTCGCGCATTGGATAACCGCATCGGTGGTTTCATGATCGCTGAAGTGGCGCGATTGATCAAAGAGAAAAAGAAGAAACTTCCGTTCGGATTGTACATCGTGAACTCGGTTCAGGAAGAGATCGGGCTCAGAGGCGCAGAAATGATTTCGCGTAGGATCAAACCTGACGTGGCCATTATCACGGATGTTTGCCACGATACGCAAACTCCAATGTACGAGAAGAAATTACAGGGCGATCTTACCTCTGGGAAAGGCCCCGTGCTGACCTACGGACCTGCGGTACAGAACAACCTTTTGGACATGATCGTGGATGTGGCCGAGAAGAAAAAGGTCCCATTCCAACGTGCATCGGCCACGCGTGCCACGGGAACAGATACCGATGCATTTGCCTATTCGGGTGAAGGTGTTGCCTCGGCACTCATCTCACTTCCTTTGAAGTACATGCACACCACCGTGGAATCTGCTCACAAGGATGACATAGACAATGTGATCAAGTTGATCTACGAGATGTTGATTCAACTCAAAGAAGGACACGACTTCCGATACATCAAATAGATTGCCTTCAGCTATTGGCTAATTGCCGTTAGCATTACCTTGCATCCGATGTCGTTGTCGGAAAAATCGGTGAATTCGGATTCTGTGGAAGGATTGCTGCTGATGCTGCAAGAACTTCAGTCGAAAGGAGATTCCGTTTATCCGAGAGGCATTTTTCCATCGCAGCGATTCCACCCATTTCTTCCTTACAGCAGAGAGGATGACAACCTTTTCTTCACTGCTTCGGTCGTTCATATTCTTCAACAACTTCAAAACCGACTTTCGGCTGCTGAACGTACAATTGCTGATGACATCATCCAAAACGGAATTTCGGCCTACTCGCTTTTCAAGAACAAGGACGGACTGGACACCTATAATTTCTGGCAGACCAGACCGAGCCGACATTTCCCGAACGGAATGTTCATGCATCGTTTCAAGCATTTTCAGATTCCAGATGATGTGGATGACACTGCTTTGGTATTTCTCACCGAAAACGCATCGAAGGAACGCGTGGCTCAGCTTCGCGAAAAATTGAAATCCCACGCGAATTTGGCATACAAACGGGCGTTCAATCCATTGCCAAAGTACCGCGACCTGAAATGCTATTCGACCTTCTTTGGCAAGCAGATGTACATCGAATTCGACATCTGTGTGCTGAGCAACCTGATACGAGTGATTCTGAAACATTTCAAGGAGGATGAACTGAACGAATACGACCGCTACACGTTGCAATTCATAACTGAAGTGATCATGAATGATGAACATCGGTCACTTCCCTTCTACTCTGCTCCGAACTATCCAACCACCGAGTTGATCCTTTATCATGTGGCGCGATTGATTCCATTGCTTCCCGAATCTTACAGAAAGCAAATTGAACCAAAACTGAAAACGGACATTCAAGAGTTCTTGAATGATTCGAACGGAATGAAGCGGATTCTGCTGGAGAATGCCGCCATGAAACTCGGTCTGGCCTTCGAACCGAACAAGCAAGATTCTTTTACTCCTCTTGAAGACAGAAACTTCTTCTTCTTCCATGCAGGGATGATCACGGCATTCGAGAATTCTGTGGCGCAGAAACTGGCCGATCGGAAGTTTTTCCACCTCCAATATGCAAGCAAGGCCCTCAATGGGGCCCTGCTAATTGAAAATCGTGTATGGAAACGGAGTCTTACTCCTTGATCACTTCGATCAGTTTCACATCGAATACCAACACTTCGTTCGGTCCGATGCCACCACGTGGGTTTCCGTTCTCACCGTAAGCGAGATCTGAAGGAATGAACAGCTTGTATTCTGCTCCTGGCTTCATCAACTGAAGTGCTTCGGTCCAACCAGGAATAACGCTGCGAACGTAGAACGTCACAGGCTGATTTCTTTCGATCGAACTATCGAATACCTCACCGTTCAGCAACTTACCTGTGTAATGCACCATTACCTGATCGGCAAGTGTTGGCGAATCGCCAGAACCCTCTTTCAGAACGATATATTGAAGTCCGCTGTCGGTGGTCACAACGCCAGGTTTCCCTGCATTATTGACAAGGAACTCTTCACCTGCAGCAAGGTTCTTCTCCGCTTTTTCATCATTCATCTTCTGAAAGAAACGATCCACAACCTCACGTGCGTCATCTTCCGAGAGCATGGTCTCACCACTCGTCAACGCTTCCGACAGAGCCGCGATCATCAATTCACGATTGTAGGTACTATCGACTCCCTGAGATTCGAAATCACGGTTCAGGTTCAGACCGATGGAAGTTCCCACGGCATAGCTCGCAGAATCCTTGAAATCCTTCAGTTCAACTTTTTTGTGTCCAACACCCGTATTGCAGGCAGAGAACAGCGCGCCAGTAGCGGCAATCAGCATCAGCTTTTTCATATTTAGTGTACTTTGATGAGTTCTACTTCAAAAATCAATGTGGCAAACGGTGGAATACTTCCTCCTGCTCCGTTTTCGCCATAAGCAAGATCGTAAGGAATGAACAATTCCCACTTGTCGCCTTCTTTCATCATAGGCAAAGCTTCCTGCCAGCCCTGAATGACGCCATTCACAGGAAACGTTGCTGGTGTTCCTCTATTTACTGAGCTATCGAACACTTTTCCATCGATCAAACTGCCATGGTAATGCGTGGTCACTTGATCGGTAGGTTTTGGAGAAGCTCCCGAACCAGAATTGATCACGCGGTACTGAAGACCGCTTGGAGTCACCGTTACATCATCGCGCTTCGCGTTCTCCTCCAAAAACTTCTTGCCTTCTTCTAATACCGGACCATGTTTTTCGGCCTGTATTTTTGCCATGGCCGACTGCAATGTTTCATTCACTTCAGGCACGGAAAGTTTCAGCTCATTCTTACCATAGTGGTCTTCCAAAGCATTGGTGAAAGCTCCGTAATCGAACCCTTCAAACCCTTGTTCCTGTAGATTTTTGGCAATGCTAAGCCCTAATGCGTAACCCAACCGCTCCTTTTCTGTCGTCATGCTTCTGATTTTGTGTGATGTCGATCATTCGACCATGAAAGCGGCTGCAAACTTAGTCCTCGTAGGTTCAAGAAGCAAACCCGAACTGTTATCATTTGCAAAGGCCATCCAAAAGCAGTTTGGCCTGTTCGTATCCAAGTTCAGCGGCCTTCTTGATGTTCTCGCAGGCAGCCTCATGATCTTTCTCTCTGTAGAGTGCCACACCTTTATCGAAATAGGCCGTGGCATAGTTAGCATCCAACGAAATGGCCTTGCTGTAATCTTCGATGGCATCCTTTACTCTACCCGCTTTTTCCAATGCAATTCCGCGATTGCGGAACGTGCGTGGGTTCGAAGGCTCCAATTTCAGTGACATATCGAAATCAGAAATGGCCTTTTCCAACTCACCTTTCTGTTCGTAGGCCACAGCCCGATCGCAATAGGCCAAGGCACTTTTCGGTTCGAAACTGATAGCAGCCGAAAGATCGGCTATCGCACCATCCAGATCATTATTGTTGGCTTTTAGAAGTCCGCGCAGATAATAGCCTCTGGCATAATCTGGACTGAGCCGCAAAGCAAAATCATAATCTTCCATGGCACCTTTGAGGTCTTGCGTGCGACTACGCACCAAACCCCTGTTCAAGACAGCCGTTGCATCTGCGGGGTTGAGTTGCAATGCACGGTTCAGGTCATTCAGCGCAGCCTGATGATCGCCCGTTTTCTCCAAGATCACACCTCGGTTGGCATAAGCAATACCGAATGTTGAATCGATGGAAATGGCCTGGTTCAGGTCAGCCAACGCCCCTTCTGCATCACGCAGCTGTTGACGCACCACCGCACGGTCAACATAGGCTTCTTTGAACTCCGAATTCATCTCAATGGCTGTTCCGAAATCTGCCAAAGCCCCTTCTCTGTCTCCCATACTTGCCTTGGCCGCTCCCGCTTGATGATATGCTTCAGCATTCTGCGCGAAAGCGCGCTGCACTTGAGCAAAAACCACTATCAGAGCAATTACTAAATGAATCTTATGCATGAGGGCAAGATCAGTTTTTTCGGCAATCGGTGCAAGAGGATCACTACAGAGAAAAACACAACCGAATGTTAAAGAATGCCAATGCCATACTAAGTCCCTACAAGCGTGGTTAAGGGAAAAACCAAACTTCAGAACCATGATCAAATCGTCAACTTATTGGAAAGAGCATTTCAAGGAAAATCTCAGGATAAAGCGCGTGGATTGGACGCAGCAGCCTACCATAACGGACCAAGAAAAAGCACAGATACTATACTCACTTAAAGCATGGCAGTTGGGCGAAACCAGCGATGGCCGCCATCTATTAGCAGCTGCCGCCAAATACGCTGAGCGTACGGACGACCCCGAGTACGTGGAAGCGATACGGTTCTTCATTAAAGAAGAACAGAAACACGGGGCAAACCTCGGTAGATATATCGATTCTATTGGCGAGAAAAGGACGCAGCGCGACTGGGGCGATTGGCTCTTCCGAAGAATCCGCTACTTCAACACGAGCATGGAACTTTGGACAATCACCGTAATTATTGTGGAAAGTGCAGCCCAAGTGTTCTATCAGGCATTGCATGACGCCACTGAATGCAAACTACTGCAAAGCATCTGCAAGGACATTCTTATCGATGAAGCACACCACATTAAATTCCAGAACGAACGTTTGTACACCATTTTCAAAGACAGGCCTTTCTATGCCAAGGCATTTGCCGTCACTTGGTACTGCCTGTTGTTCTTCGTCACCATCCACGCGGTTTGGTTCGGACACGCAAAAGCACACCGAGCTGGCGGTGTGAACAGAGATGAGTTCATGCGTCAGATGTATTACAAGTTTTTCCGCACCATTCATTTCATTCATCAAGCGGAAAAACAACCGATCTTAGCCTTACAGTAAAGAAGGCCGATGGTTTCGATACATGTCCTTTATTAGAAGGATCATCGGTCTTCCAAGCGATAGACTTTCAGTCCAAACCAAAAAATCGAACTCTCCCATCAGGGCAGTCCGCAATTCCAATTCCATCTGCTTCAGTTTTTGGTTCAGCTCCGTCATTATCGACATCAGTTCATGTTTCGGTTTTCCGTAAGCCTGCTTCAACGTTTTCATAACCAATTCCTCCCACTCATATCCCGAATCCAGCTTCTTCAATTGACGACTCCAAGACAGCCACCTCGATTCGAACATCGACTGATCGTTTAAATGGAACCAGCATAGCAACTCGATCCAACGGACGCAATCGTTCAGCGCATTCGAATCGGAAATAGAATATTCGGTATTGATGTAATGGATGGCCTTGGAATACTCTTCCTTATAAAAGTAAGCCAAGGCGATGGCAGACATGATTCTTTTCTTGATCACCGTTACCAGAAGTTGTGGTTCTGTGCTCGCCAGCAACCCCTCCCCGACCATGACCGCTTCGTTAAGATGACCGCTTAGTAAAGCATTGTTCATATCAGCCAAAGAACGACCCATTTTCACTTTTGCGGCTGTCAGATCGAAGAATGCCGAATTGTAAACCATGCCAGCTTCAAACTCCTCTCTGGTCTTCAAATAGTTGTCGTGATCATAAATGAGCTGGTAGAGATTGGCCAGATCCATAAGCATGACCATTCTGTTTCGAATGTTACTCTCAGACCCATCTTCGAAGGCAGGCATTCCTTCCAGTTGCGTGATCCCTGTCCGAATTGCTTCCTCCCATTGGCCTGAGAAGTAATAGCATGCCGCCTGTATGCGCAAACGAAGTACGTAAGTACGATAGGAGTTCTTCGTTGCCTCCTGAAGAGCAGGATGCTCAAGAATCTCCTGAACCAGTTCATTCCTAACTTTCTTTGTAACGAAGCCTTCCTGTAAAATGCCGGAAATCCTTCGGTAGAGATAATCCAGATGAATACTTCTTTCGAGATTCTTCACGGCATCCAAAGAAATGGAGTAATTGTCCGCATCATCCTCGGATGTTGGCTGATGGCTTATGCGAAGCGCCATTTGCTTCAGACCATTCAGCTCTACCAAACTCGGATAGTGTTCGTTCGACCGAGCTATTTCAATACCGCGTTCAATTTCTCTGAGACCGAGGGTTCTTTGCTTCCGCCTGATAAGCAATCTGGCCGCAACGATTATCTCATTCAGTTCAATCTCAGGCGTGCTCCCAGCATGATATTGTCTCAACGAACTCAAAATGACGGGAAGAAGCCGTTTGTAGATCTCCTTCGGGTTAACCTTCTGATTCTGAAGCTTATCTGTAATGGCGGTCTCATCAAAATCGTCAAAGCTGTTGATGATGTCGAAACCAATGGCAAGCTTACTTTCAGTTTTGCCGAAACCACGCTTTTTGATGTAGGCCTTTTCGGTTCTCGAAAGCCCCTTTATCAGTCCGAAAACCTCTTCTGCCAACTTTATTCGCATACCCAAATGTAGATGCCACAAGCTTTCAAACTCGTATTCAACCAAACAAAATCAATTGTTTGAAACACCCTTAATTCCAAGGAAACGAAAGGTTATCCAAGTTCAAAAAAGACCGATTCAATCGTTAAAAAATCGTTTTAAACCACCCCGAAATGTAAAAAGTTGTTTGGGTAAGCGTTGGCTTGGGGCAGAACTTTGAAATCAAGTTCAAAAAGTGCCGAACAATGACCTTTTGAACACGACCAATTCAGAATAGTGTAAAACAGAAATGTAAAACTGTAATGGCAACAGCAATAGCGCAATCGACCTTTGGGAACATCAAACCATCCATCATGAAAAAGTCAACTCTCATTCAAATTCTGGTTATCAGTTTTATCCTTTTGCTGGCCTCATCCCTTCAAATGGTACACGCTCAGAACGGTGTGGGCATTGAAGTACCGAATCCGTTGGAAATGCTTGACGTGAACGGGGCCATCAAGGTCGGCACTGACTACAACAATACAACAGGCGCGCCTCAGGGCGGTGCTGGAACCATCCGTTGGAACGGTACCAACTTCGAGGGTTGGGATGGCACGCAATGGGTCATTTTCGGAAGCGGTTCTTCAAACCTGCTCGAAGATGCCGATCAGGACACCAAGGTACAGGTTGAAGAAAGCCCTGATGAAGACCTGATCAGGTTTGACGTGGCCGGTACCGAGTATTTCCGAATGGAAGCGGGACGGGTTCGCATAACCAACACCAATTGGAACGTTTTCTATGGAGATGACGCTGGTGAATTGACGGGGACCGGTCAACGAAACACAGCCTTTGGAACAGGTGTACTGCGAAGTTTGGTGAATGGACAATACAACACGGCCATTGGTGACCGTCCGCTGCTCAACCTAACAACGGGAAACTATAATGTGGGCATGGGTTCAAGAACCATGAATTATATGGTTTCTGGCGACCACAACATCGCTTTCGGAAGGGATGTGATGTGGAACAACACATCTGGATCCCAAAATATCGCCATCGGTTCCTATGCTTTGTACCAAAACAATGGAGATCAGAATGTGGCGATAGGTGTCGAGGCTGGAAATGCCAATACAGGCAGCAACAGTGTCTTTTTGGGCAATGCCGCTGGACGGAACTCATCCGGTTCCAATAAGCTCTATATCGCAAACTCCAATACCAACAGTCCGCTGATCTATGGCGAGTTTGACAATGCTCTGCTGCGAGTGAATGGAACGCTTAATGTGAACAACACTTATAGTTTTCCAACTGTAGATGGTACCAATGGCTATGTTTTGGCCACGGACGGCACCGGTTCGGTTTCCTGGACAGATCCAAACTCGTTGATCGATGATGGTGATTGGACGGTCAGCGGTAATGATGAATATTCAGCCGTTTCAGGCAACGTGGGTGTTGGAACATCAACCCCTGATGCAAAGTTCCAAGTGGTCGGTTCATCCATTGTAGGTTTTGATGGGCAAACGGTTACCGGAAGCAATGCCGCAATCGGTGCCGGTTATCAGAATTCAGTTGCTGGTAATAACGGATTTGCGGCAGGTTATCAGAACACGATCACCTCAGGAGGCGCCTACTCCGCAGTATTTGGCAGAGAGAGTACGGCCAGTGCAGGAGCAGCCTTTATAGGTGGTGGCGACAAAGCATTTGTCGGGTCATCCAGTTCAGCCGTAATAGGTGGAATGAAAGACACGGTCACAACTGGAGCCTCATACAGCGTAATTGCCGGAGGAGAAATCAACACTATTTCTGGCGACCACAGTTTTATTGGTGGCGGTGCTACCAATGATGTTTCTGCACCCTACTCAGCAGCTTTTGGTCAAGGAAACTCGGTAACAAGCGGTAGAAGCATCGTTGCCGGTTCTGGCAACACGGTTTCAAATGTTTACTCAGCCGCGTTTGGCCAGAATAATTCGGTGGGTGGTCAGAAGTCGATGGTCGGTGGTCAATTCAGCCATATGGCTCAGGGCAATAATTCTCAATCCTTTGTTTGGGGATACAGAGACACCCTATCTGGAAGCCAATCTGCCATTGCCGGTGGTGAGAGTAATACCATTTCGGCTGATGAGGCGTTCATCGGTGGTGGAATTTCCAATTCCGTTACTTCGAGAGGTGGCTTTATTGGAGCGGGAAACAGCAATAGCGTTTCTGCAAACAATGGTGCTGCATTCGGACAGAATAACACGGCTTTTTCCTATAGTGAATTTGTTGTGGGAGCAAATGCTACCGAATACGTTCCAACAAGTACCAACGGATACAATGCAAATGACCGGAGTTTTGTGGTCGGAAATGGCATCAATTCAGCCAATAGAAGCAATGCACTTACCGTTTACAAGAATGGAACGCTCAATATCAATGATGCATACGACCTTCCAAACGCTGATGGAGCTGGCGGCTATTTGATGACCACCAATGGTTCGGGAGTCGTTTCGTGGACCGACCCCACAACCATATCAACCGCTGATGATGGAGATTGGACCATTAACGGAAACGACCAATATTCGGCCGTATCGGGCAATGTGGGAATCGGTGCTACCACACCCTCAGAATTGCTTCATCTCAGAAAAGACGGTTCTGACAATTATATTCGAGTTGATGCGGCATCGGTCAATTCCGGTTATGCTGGAATCCGTTTGGCCGAGCCAACCTACAATTACGGTTGGTTCATGCGGTTCAATGCCGCGCCCGCTGGAGGATTGCATTTCGCATTCAACGATAACTCGAACACCTACGACCGAGTGACCATTCAACCGGATGGTAACGTGGGTATTGGCACCACTTCGCCCTCCACCGCCCTCCATGTTATTCCAACCAGCGCAAGCGGACCGACCGTTACCATTGAAACAGGAAGCAACCAGTATCCGTCATCATTGGTCATCACCCCTTCTACACATCCAACCAGTGAAAGAGCAACAGTACGGATAGACGATTGGGGTATTTTACAGGACAGAACAGGTACGGGTCTAAAAGACTTTGCCATCTATCAAAACTCAACCGCTTCCCAGCGCTTCAATATCGATGTGAACGGAAATGTGGGCATTGGCGATGAGACACCGGATACGAAATTGGATGTAGCAGGACATATCCAGATGGAAACAGGTGCTGCTGCCGGTTACATTCCTGTTTCCGATGCCAACGGAACCATGACCTGGACCGATCCTACAACTATTTCAACCGCTGATGACGGAGATTGGACCATAAGCGGAAACGATCAATACTCCGCAGTAAGTGGCAATGTGGGCATCGGCACAACAACTCCAACGAACCTGCTGAGTTTGGGTTCAGGTTTAGGAAGTTCGATAACTGATGTGGCCGGTAAGAAGCTGGCCATTTACAACAATGCAGCGGGAACTGACTTCTACGGATTGGGAGTGAGTTCCAATGCGCTTCAGTTCCATGCGCAGTCCACCGCATCAGAAGCACCGGACATGGTACTGCTTAGCGATGGGAATGTGGGAATGGGAACTACTGCTCCTCAGCATAAACTTCAATTGGACAATAATGGAATACAAAGTGGCTTCAGCGTAGATCTTGGCACCACGGGTTCAAGCATCATTTATAAGGATTATGGAGCCACAACGAACGATCTGCATTTCATATTTGAGGATCAGACCAACGCGCAAACAGAGGTGATGACCGTTGTAGGCGTTGGAAACACGGGATACGTTGGGTTAGGAACCAATACCCCTGGAGACCGACTTCATGTGGCAGGCTCTATAAGAATGGTGGATGGGAACCAAGCTGTGGGGTATATCCCGGTTTCAGATGCCAACGGAACCATGACATGGACCGACCCAAGCACCATTGTTTCAAACCAAGGATGGAGTTTGACAGGAAACTCGGCAACCACACCATCCTCCAATTTCATCGGGACAACGGACGCGCAGCCACTTATGATCAGAGTAAATGGAGAAAAGGCTGGATACTTGGATCTTGGAACCCCTTTCAGTACTTCATTCGGATATCAGGCACTGAACGTGAATACGGGGATAAACAACGCAGCCTTCGGGTATCAGGCATTGGCTTCGAACACGTCTGGACGCAACAATACTGCCATAGGCAAAGGAACTTTAGGGGCCAATACCAACGGAAATTACAATACGGCCATTGGCAATGCTTTGACAAGCAATACAACTGGAGATAGCAATTCGGCAGTTGGAGATGGCGCTCTGAGCTCGAATACCACAGCACATTCCAACTCCGCCTTTGGTAAAGATGCCTTGCACACAAATACCACAGGAATATTCAACACTGCCGTTGGCAGAAACACTCTTAACAGCAACACCACTGGCAACGGCAATATTGCCATGGGATACAATAGCTTGGAAAATAATACAACCGGCCAATACAATGTAAGCATTGGAAATTGGTCGGGACGGAACAACATCTCGGGGTCAAACAACACATATCTGGGCTATTCCGCAGGCTATGGAAGTACCGGAAGCAACAACGTTTTTTTAGGTTATTCTGCCGGATGGCAAGAAACTGGTGACAATAAACTATACATAGAGAACACCAACTCAACTTCGCCTCTTATATATGGTGAGTTTGACAATGATCTTCTCCGAATAAATGGAATACTGAATATTAATAATGCCTATAGCCTACCTACTGTGGATGGGAGCAGCGGTTATCTGATGACCACAGATGGTTTGGGCAACGTGGTCTGGACCGACCCCACAACAATAACTACAGCAGACGATGGCGATTGGACCGTGAACGGAAACGATATGTACAACAGCAATACAGGAAATATCGGAATTGGAACAGCCACTCCAGACCGCCAACTGAATATTGAATCGGCCACAGGACCACAGATGCTTTTCACCAGAAATGACAACAACACGAACGATGGTGAAGTGATGGGCGAACTGCTTTTTGACAATAACGATGACACCGCACCATCAAGTGTGGATGCGGCAGCCGTTATACGTGCTACAGCTTCTGGAAATCAAGGAAACAGCAACAAGAGCGGAAATATCCTGTTCATGACCAAAAACAATCAGACGAGTAGTGCATCCGCGACAGAACGAATGCGCATAGCCGCCAACGGAAATGTAGGTATCGGTGCCTCTTCGCCCCAAGATGAACTGCATGTGATAGGATCCATCAGAATGGTGGATGGCAACCAGAGTGCGGGATATATCCCTGTTTCGGATGCGAACGGGACCATGGTCTGGACAGCACCAGCCTCGATAACCGGAATAAACGAACTGGTGGATGCCGATGGTGATACTAAGATCCAAGTGGAAGAAAGCACAGATGAGGACTATATCCGATTTGACGCTGGTGGTGTTGAGGCCATGGTCATTGACAACTCCAAACATGTAGGCATCGGTGGTGTTTCATCAGGCGAACCGCTTCACCTTACAAATACTGGAGGTATTCAGTTGACCAACTCCGAAATATCCAACACCACTGATGCCAACGGTGTTCTTTTCTTTGATGAGAACTACTACAATACGGGCGAGGCCGGAGACGGTCATTTCAACGGAAATGGTGGCGGTCTTGCCATCAAGAACCAAGATGGCTGGGGAGCTCTCGTTTCTACCGCCAACATGAAATGGTTGGACATGGATCTGAACAGCCTTCACGTTGGTGGCACGTCTGATCCAGGAAACAATAACCTTGTGGTGGATGGGAATATAGGAGTTGGAACTGTGAGTCCAAGTGCGACTCTGGATGTTGAAGGAGACTTTCAACTGGTGGATGGCACACAGGGCGCCAATAAGGTACTTCAGTCTGACGGTAGTGGAAATGCAAGTTGGGGTTTGGCCATGTATCAGAGCATGGGCAACACCGGCTATCAGGTCATCGGAAACATGGTCATTGCCTGGGGGCGCGTCAATTCCACAACCGATGGAAACCAACTTGTTACTTACCCAAGTTCCTGGCCTACCATGTCAGCCGTATATCATATTGATGCTCAGGTAATAACTGTTGATGATTCATCCGGTCGAATAGGTTTTTACAACACCACATCCTTCATCTACAATAGAGATGATAATGTAAGTGGTACTTCAGAATCATTGCAGTTCATGGTCATTGGTAGTCTGTAATAAAAGATCCCAAAGGCAAACGTTAAAGTCATGAGACAACCACACCCTAAGCATCAACATGTGCGCCAATACAAAATCAATATTCCCAATAACATGAAAAAGCTCCTCCTTTCTCTCCTTTTTCCTTTTTCCTTTTTCCTTTTGCCCGCACTCGCGCAGCAGGCCCCGCAGAAGTTCAACTACCAAGCTGTGGCCCGCGATGCTGATGGAAAAGCCCTATCCGATTCGGAAGTAATTCTTCGGATCGCCATCATGAGCGGAAACGACCTCGACCGGCCGGTCTATTCTGAGGAACACACCGTGACGACCAACAAACTCGGTCTGTTCAATCTGGCAATTGGAGCAGGTGAGATTCTCGAAGGCGAATTCAGCACAATCGATTGGGGAGCTGATTCGCATTATCTGAGCGTGGAAATGGATGCGGAAGGCTACGGCCATTTTCAGCAGATGGGAACCTCTCAACTGCTCAGCGTTCCTTATGCACTTTATGCAGAAAGAAGCGGTTCAGGCAATGATGGCGGCTCGCGGAACGACCCAAATGATTGGACCATCAATGGAAACGCTGGTACTGATGATTCGGTCAACTTCATCGGCACGCTGGATGCGCAAGATCTGACCATCAGAACAAACGATATGGAAGTTGCCCGTTTCACCACCGATGGTGAGCTGGACATGGACGCTGATGCACGCATCACCTTCGGGGGAGAGAACGCGCTTCACATGCTGGGCGACCTGAACGTGTCCATTGGTCCCGGTGCGGGCGATGGCATTGCCGCTGGAGGTTCTGGAGAACGCAATGCATTTATTGGCGACCATGCAGGTAGCAAGGTAACCAGCGGAAGTCGAAATGCATTTATCGGTTATTATGCAGGTTATAACACCACCACGGGAAACAACAACATCGCCATCGGGAATGCCGCAGGTTACAAGAATCAGTCAGGTAGCAACAATACCAACATCGGTTTCCAGTCGGGCTACAATGCGGTGGATGTGAGCAACAACATTTACATCGGCTTCCAGGCCGGTTACAACACCACCACGGGCGGCAACAACTCGTATGTCGGTTTTCAGGCAGGACGTGAGAATCTGATAGGCACAGCCAACAGCTACTTCGGAACATCAAGTGGTCGGTATGCCACAGGTTCATCCAACACCTTTTTGGGCTATCGGACGGGTTTTGCCACCACCACGGGTGCAGGCAACACGTTTCTGGGAACCAATGCCGGAGATGGCAACACCACAGGCAGCAGCAACACATACATAGGGGCCAATGCCGATGGCAGCCCTACCCTATCCAACGCCACGGCCATCGGTGCGGGGGCAACAGTAACTCAGAGCAATTCGCTCGTGTTGGGCAGCAGTGCCAATGTGGGTATCGGAACTTCTGCCCCATCCGCCAAGCTGCATGTGGAGGGAACCATGAAATTGGTTGATGGCAATCAGGCCGATGGCTATGTGCTTACCAGCGATGCCAGCGGCAATGCCAGTTGGCAAGCAACCGCCACGGCCATTGAGATTGCGGATGCTGACGGGGACACCAAGATACAGGTGGAGGAAAGTGCCGATGAGGACATCATCCGCTTTGACATGGCAGGTACCGAATTCTTCAGAATGGACAGCGGACGGTTGGAAGTACTAAATACTGGAAGCTCCGTATTCCTTGGAGAATTAGCTGGAGCAAGTGACGACCTTGACTACAATTCCAATACCGCATTGGGATACCTTACGCTCAATGAGAACGAGACGGGGGCTTATAATGTGGTTGTTGGATCCCAAGCATTGCAACGTGGTAACGTAAACAATAATACCGCTGTGGGTTACTGGAGTTTAAGGCAACAGTCTTTTCCCGGTAACGTTGGAGATGAGAACACGGCATTAGGCTACAAGGCGGGGTATGGTTTTGAAGGCAGTAATAGTGTATTGTTGGGAGCACATGCCGGAGAAAGCATGGTTGGCGACAACAAACTTTATATTGAAAACTCAAATGCTGATTCCTCGGCCGCGTTGATCTATGGTGAATTCGACAATGATTTCCTTGCCGTAAACGGAACGCTGCGCATCAATAACGGAACGCAGGCCGATGGCTATGTACTGACAAGTGATTCCGTGGGAAATGCCAATTGGACAGCCGCCTCTTCCCTGCCAGTCACTTCCGTTTTCGATACACTGAATGGGGTTGTTCTTCCAGGCAGTATGGTGGATGAGACCGCAGACGACTTCGTGTTCGGCTCCCCCCAATTGGATGATGATGGGAACACTGACCATGACAGCCGCTTCTTCTTTGACAAAGGTAAAGGTGCGTTCCGCGCGGGTCTGGTCAATCTCAATGAATGGGACGCATCCAACATTGGAAACTACTCGTTTGCCAGCGGATACGGCACCACGGCCAAAGGCATATCTGCTACCGCGTTAGGCTATCTGACGGACGCCAGCGGTGTCAAGGCCACAGCACTGGGATCACAGACCACCGCCAGTGGTGACGTCTCAACCGCCATGGGAACTTCCACCGTGGCCAGCGGAGTAAACGCTACTGCCATGGGGTTCAATACAACTGCCAGCGGAGGATATTCCACTACCATGGGATTGTTCTCAACTGCAAGTGGATATTCGGCCACGTCCATTGGACACTACACAAAGGCACCTTCTGCTTATGAGGTCACCATAGGCAGATACAGTACGAATTACACCCCTAGCAACAGTAGCGACTGGGATCTAGCAGACCGCCTCTTTACAATCGGTAATGGAACAGGCTCATCCAATCGTTCAGATGCAATGGTAGTTCTGAAAAGCGGAGAAATAGGCGTTGGTACCAGCACACCCGATACCACCCTGCATGTGGTGGGGCAGATAAAATATGAGGATGGCAACCAGGCCGATGGCTACGTGCTGACCAGCGATGCCGATGGAAACGCCAGTTGGCAGTCGGTGGCCACATCTGCCGAATTAACAGATGCTGACGGTGACACTAAGATTCAGGTTGAGGAAAGCGCGGATGAGGACATCATCCGATTTGATATTGCGGGGAGTGAACGATTGACGATTGGAACAAATGCTTACGGTTACACCAATATTGCTTTCGCCAACGACCCGGATGACAACACGTTCATCGGTCGCGCGGCCGGAATCTCAAACAGTAGCGGTACACTTAATGTCTTTCTAGGAGGACTGGCAGGCGAAATGAATACGTCCGGAGGAGCCAATACCTTCATTGGAAGAAAGGCCGGTTCATCAAACACCACTGGCTCGAACAACACATTTGTAGGCAACATCGCAGGACGATATCAGACCACGGAAACAGAGAATACGTTCATAGGAAGTTCATCTGGGTACAATGCAAGTTCCGGAGGAGCTAATGTTTATATCGGATACCAATCTGGCTTCAACGCCACAAATGGCGCTTCTAACGTTTACATTGGCAACGGAGCAGGACGGGAGTGTGCGAATGGAACCCACAACATATTCATCGGAAAAAACGCTGGCTACAATGAGACAGGTTCGAACAAGTTGTATATCGCCAACTCAAATACATCAACTCCCCTGATCTATGGAGAGTTTGACAATGATCTGTTGCTGGTGAATGGCGAACTGAACGTCACGAACGGCCTTGAGGTGAACACCACTGATGGCACCACCGAAACCAAACTGCTGAGTTTGCTGACAGCCACAGGCAGAAACTTCGACATCCTTACACCCGACACGGCTGACCTCAACTCCCCTTTCGTTTTCAAAACAGGAAACTCATTTCTTTTCAGGGTAGATGCCAGCGATGCCTTGACCATCAATCAGAATGGTAACGTTGGAATTTTTGCAACCAGCCCAACCTATGCGCTACAGGTGAACGGCACGGCCGCCAAAACAGGCGGTGGCAGTTGGACCGCCACCTCAGACCGCAGACTGAAGCAGGACATCAACGAGTACAGCGATGGCTTGGAGGCATTGATGCAGATACGCCCCGTTACTTATCACTACAATGAGAAATCAGGCTACGATACCGAACCGGAATACGTGGGTGTGATCGCGCAGGAATTGCAGGAAATTGCCCCTTACATGGTGGGCAACTTCGAAAAGGATGGCACAGAATACCTGAACGTGGACAATTCGGCCATGACCTATATGCTGATCAATGCGGTGAAGGAGTTGAAAGCGGAGAATGATGCGTTGAAAGCAGAGCTTTCTGCTGAAAAAGCATCGAATTCATCCCGCCTCGAAAGAATTGAAGCACAATTGGGATTGGAATCAACCATTTCCAAATAACATCAAAAGAATGAACACATGAGAACATTCAGTTTCACTACAGCCCTCATCTTCCTGCTTTCCTCCGCCCATTCGCAGACCGACCATGTTTGCGTAGGCGTGAAAGGTTCGGGAAGCTGAGGAAGTATGAATTTCAGGATCGGAAGTTACAACTCCAACAAAGACCGAACAACACAACCGGCTGGGATAATGACGACCGACCATTTGTGATCTGAAATGGAATCTACCTGAAAAATTCCAATGCCATGGTGGTACTCAAAAGTGGAGGGATCGGCATTGGTACCAGTATACCTGATACCACCCTGCATGTGGTGGTACATATCAAGTATTAGGATGGTAACCAAGCAGATGGTATGTGCTTACCTCTGACACAGATGGTAATGCAAGTTGAACGTCCGTTGCATCGTTGGCTACTGATACCGTTGCAGATGCAGCTAATGACACCAAGGTCCAAGTGGAAGAAAGTGCAAATGAGGATAAGACGGGACTTCCCAATAGGTTGACTATCTTGCATCAAACCAAAAACACCGACCATGAAAAAGATCGTACTAATGCTTGCAATGTTCTCAGCTGTTGCGGGATTCAACTCATGTAAGAAATGTGCAGAGTGCAGCAATTGCCCATTAGGAGCTTCACCTGAATTCTGTGTGGATGATTACAGTTCAAAAGACGATTACAATGCGGCTGTGGCCAATGCCAAAGCACTCGGATGCGACTGCAAGGAAAAACTGAAGACAAAATGATCAACGTAATCCTCTGAAAGAAACATCCCCGGGCGAATGGCTTGCCCGGGGATGTTTTACAATCTACCGCATTGGAATTCAGTCTTTGACACACCGGACCGAGTAGCCATAAATTTTCTGCGAATGGTATCTGGCCGCAACAGCATTATTGTGGTCAAGGCCACAATAAATGGCCTCGCCTGCACTATATGAAGTAGTGCTCCAGAACCAAGCAGCGAAGGAATAGTGGGTGTAGGTCGGCCCGATCGGATACATCCGTCCAGCAGGCAGGGCCGTAAAGCCACTCTCATTGGTGGCATCCAAGTTGGGATCGCCCCAATGGGTGAATCCGGTCTCCTTCATCTTACCACCGGCCGTGTTCGTTCCTCCCAAGTAGGTCACCAGCTCGTCCCATTCAGCTTGGGTCGGAACATGCCATCCGGCAGGCGCCAATTTGTCGGTGTTCACAGCATACCACGAATAGAGCATGCCCATGATGCGGGTGGTATCCGTATTGCGCGTGTCGTTGTAGGTGTAATAGATGCCTTCCCCCGAAACATACCACCCCACCGAGTCGGCAACACCCAGATGGATGTTGCTGCCATCATTGTATTTCGTGGTCCGTAGGTTTTCGGCCATCCAGGTCTGATTGCCGATCTGGATGGTCTTGTAGGAATTTCCCTCCACATCGGTCATCGTTCCATAGGTAAGGTTCTGGTTAAAGACAATGGAAGTTGTGCCGCTGTCATCAGGGTCATCATCCTTTTTACAGGAGCTGAAGGATACAACAACGGAAAGGGCAATAATGCCCAAAACTGTGGTTTGTGTTTTTCTGGATAACATGATTTTTCTTTTAAAATGTTAACTCAAAGATCTCTTTGCGAAGGCGTCATTGAGAATGACGGCCATCATCAGGTCAGATGATTTATCGTGCAGCGCGCGTGTTCGATTGACGGAGGAGCATACAGATGGAATGATACTCTACAAAGCATGACCTTCACGTCATCCGGAATTGCAAGGCAATACTTAAAGGCAAATGTTTTAACATAGCTGAATGCACCGAAGGCTCCCCACTTTCGTGAGAAGCCTTCGGTGTTCCAGTTCCAGGTTTGTTGGTTTGCGGATCTCTTTTTCCTGTCAGGCCACCCGCATAGCCCAAAGCATTATTCTTCCACTTCCGAGTTTCATTACCGGACCCTTATCGGCAGTCAACTTTTCGGTCAATTCTGCCATTAGATCAACTCCGGTATTTCTGCTGAACTCAGCCAAAAGTGTTTTGAACTTATCCATCATCTCGGCCGTAGGCACAGTTCCAGCTTCGCTTATGGCCAAAGCATGACGGACACGTAGGTCATTTTTGCACTCGTTGATCAGTTGTGCATCTCCCCAACCGAAACCTTCTTGCATAATGATCATTGCAGCAAGGGTTCTTACAGGAAGCAGCGTTCTGATGCCTTCCTCGGTCAACTCCTCGAAATCGTAGTCCTCGATCTTATCAGTTACGTGGTTGCGGAAGGTGGCGTACCATTCCATTTCCTGATTGTTGAGGTTATCGATGAATGCATCGAAGTTCGGGTAAGAGAAGCCTGGAGAAAGACTCTTTGCAATTTTCAGGTAAGACGTTTCCATGGGTCGTAGGTTTTTGGTCGGTTCGACTTGGATTACGCTACCTTAAGTAGTTGCAACTGCTCTTTGGCAGGAGCATAGGTCTCTTTCGCAGATGGGAAAGCCTCTGCATGCACATCGGCTGCAAACTGATTCACTGCATCTTTGATGAGGTCAGCTCCGTACATGTAGGTCCTTACGAACTTTGGCTTGAAGTCGGTTGAGAAACCGAGCATGTCCTGAAGAACAAGTGCCTGGCCATCCACCTCGATGCCCGCTCCCACTCCTACTACTGGGATGGAGACCGCATCTCTTACAGCAGCTCCAACATGTTGAGGAACCGCCTCCAGAACAACAGCAATACAACCGAGCTCTTCCAGTTTCTTCGCGTCTTCCACGATCTGCAACTCACTTTCCAGGTCTTTCCCTTGAACTTTGAATCCTCCGATCATGTTGTGGTGCGATGGTGTAAGGCCAATGTGGCCGATGGCTGGGATGCCAGACTCAGACAGGTGAGCATAAAGCTCTTCGTTGCCCTCCACTCCTTCAATCTTTACCGCATTTGCTCCGGCACGGATCAGGGTTTCCACATTATCCATTGCATCTTTCAATCCCTTGCGGTTGCTCATAAACGGCATGGCAGCGATAAGGAATTTGTCTTTCGCGCCTTTTCTCACAGCTCTGGTGTGCATGGCAATCATGTCCACGTCAGAATTCAACGTGTCTTCATGCCCATGCATCACCATGCTTGAACAGTCACCAATTAAAATACCGTTTACGTCAGTCTCGTTAAGGATCTTGGCACTCCAGTAATCGTATGAGGTCACCACTACGATCTTTTTGCCTTCGGCCTTCAGTTTTTTAAAGTTTTTTAGAACACTCATAATCTTTAGGTTTTATGCCTCTCGGTGGTCAGGCCGATCAGCGGGGGTTTTTAAATCGTTTTGTTTTTGGTCAGTTGTTTCGATTTGTTGACCCAAAGGTGAGCTGCTTATATAATATGGTTGTCAAGAGTTCGGGTAATTCTGAACAGTCAGAAACCAATTAAAACGCAGGAAATGCCTGTGAATTAAGGATTACAGAGCATCCTAAATAAGTGTTAATTAAATCATCAAAAAATGGACAAACAACTGTAACCTTTCGATAAAAGGAGAAAATGATCGACAAAATCGTTTGTTATGACCGACTGATAGACCAACGACATGCCTCATCGGTAAAGCACGAAAAATCAAGAATTGGAGAGTGGGAATTACTGTAGAACAGCTTCGCGGAAAATATACTGGCGGCTATAATTTGGCTCGTAGGCGCGCTCTTCCAACTTGTCTGTAAACCATGTATGGAAACAGATCATTTCGGGAGTTTGCAGCAGCCAACCTGTTTCAATATTATCAAGATATAGTTGTTGGAGAATTTCCTTTTTAGCCTCCGCAACCTCTTGAAAATCGTAGCTCTTTTTACGCAATTCCACCAGTAGTTCCAATATCAGCTTATCGCGTTGTCTTACTTCAATGCCTTTAAGCCCCTCACGCATAAATTGGCGAAGATTGACAATCTGCGAATCGGCATAATCATGCTTCTCGCGTTCAATGGCAAGCATAATGCTCAGCACACGTGAACCAATGTTCCACCCTTCCTTATCCTTACCTATGTGATGGCTGTTTGCCAGCCGCAGGTTCACTTTTCGGAACTCGCCCTTGGCAAACGACACGCAAGCAAGTAGGTAACTTCTCACCGCCTTGCGGAACTCACTCTGATCGACATGCTTGCTTTCTACAATGGTTTCAAGTACTTGCTCGGCCTCTGCCATCTTGCCAGCATAAAATAAAGAATAGAAAAGCAGTTCTGTGATCACCGCATGGTTGCGGGTATTCTCGCGGATGTAGGTCAAACTGGTCTCAAACTCCTTCTTTGCCTCTGCGAAATGATGCCGCCAAAGTTCATTGGCCCCAAGGTTGAGGTGTACACTCGCCAAGCGCACCTTTCTTCTTATAGCTGGATTATTCTCAAGGATCTGCGCCAGGTTGGAAAGCGATTCAGACGATTCTGCCAGATTATTCTGTAGTTGATGATATTCAACCAAAAGGAAGAAATAGTAATACCCGACCGTTGCCGAACCGGTCTTTTCAAATGCATCCTGAAGGTTGTCTATTCTTTCCTTTAAGAATTCAAGCTGCTTCGGATCGGCCGGCAGACGGCTCAGCCCCTTGAAACCATACCGCATCGTGATCTCCTCGAAATACTGCTTCGCCAAGTTGGCTGCATCTCTTTTCTTCGCGTATTCTTCAATTTCTGAGACCAGATCATAGAAAGCCTGATCTGAACCAGTATAGGCCTTGACAAGCTGCCGCTTCATGGAAAGCATTTCCACCAGATCATCATAAAACTCATATTGAACAGCATTCTCAATGGCCCGATCCAATACGAAGAAGCCGAATTTTCGCTGACCTCTTCCAAGAAGTAGCCCTGATTGCAACTTTCCGAGAACCACCGTTGCCCTAACACGTGCCTGTTCATCATAATTCTCTTCTCTTGAAACATTGATGTCCAGACTGAGGGAAGCGAGCATCTTCTCTCTGAGTCGCATGATGACCATCCTCCTTGCATCTTCCGAAGGAATCTTCTTTTTGAGCAGAAGGAGAACCTTTTTGTCGTCCTCATATTTCTCAAGAAGGTCGAGGAGAATGACCGATCGGGGTTTATGCCCCTTCTTTCTCGATTCGAAGCAATTGAGATAGTTGCGCAATGCAACCTTCTCATTCCTGTCCATCATGAAGTGGATACTGCGCAGTTGTTCCAGCCCTTTCAAGGTCAATTGTGTCGTTTGTCGATAAAAAATAAAAGTATCGATAAACGACCAAACGAATACAACGCCTTTCACATAAAAGGACTCAGTCTAACCAATTAAAAATAAGGAATTATGGAACTTTTAATCGCTGTATTGGTCGCATTCGGAGTAATAACAACACGAGATACTTCAAACATTGACCAAGCTACCATTGACAAATTAATCAAAGAGAACAACATCACTCAAAGTCAGATCGATGCAGAAGCAAAGATCATCGGTCTTGAGGAAACAGATTATTAATACAAACGCTAATAGGATTCAAACCTTCGACCGCAGCATTCGGATTGGTCCCCGAAACAGGAGTTTTTAGGTTTTCTCCTTAGGTCGAAGTAAGTTGAGGTTTTAGGTTTTCCTCAATTCTTATAAGAATCCGGTTTGTTGGTAAAGGAGCGCAAATTGCGCTCCTTTTTCTTTTGACCAAATTCAATAAAAAAACCGCGAGCAGTACTGCTCGCGGTTTTGGTCTGGCTGAGACTGAGAATCTCTAAAACGAATCCAACCCCTAATTTTATCCGTTAAGCCAGACCTGTTGATGTCAATGACGCCAACCCCTTAGTGTCAGACACCAAAATCGTATTCCGATCAAACTTGATGATCTTATCTCTCTTCAGGTCATTCAACACGCTCGTTACAAACTGACGTGATGTTCCTGTGAGATTTGCAATATCCTGATGGGTGAGAAAATGTTCCAAAAGCACCTCGTCACCATACGTTCTTCCAACCTTGTCCACCATACCTTTAATGAACTCAACAACCCTTGTTCGCGAATCCTTAAAAATGATAGACTCCAACCTGCTTTCGGTCCTTCTTATACGCGAGCCGATGCGGTCTATAAGTCGAAGGCTCAACTCCGGATTATCCTTCATGACCATTTTAAGGTCGGCCACATATATCATATAGAAAGAACATTCTTCTTTCATGGTAATTGCGAATTCATTTCGCTTCTCCTCACCGGCCAATCCCATTTCTCCGAAAAGCTCACCGGGCTGTATGATCGCCTTGATCACCTCTCTTCCATCATCAGAGTAATTACCAACCTTGATGCGGCCTTCTTTTAAAATGAAAAGCACTTCGCTTGGATCTCCGGGATGGTAGACATACGAGTTTTTAGGTCTACTTCTCAGCGTAGTGAAATTTGAAACTTCCTCTAAGACCGAACGAGGAATATTGTCGAACAAATTGAACTGCTCTAAGTGAATATAGTTAGCCTGTATGTCCATAATCTGCAATTATTATTACGTGAAACACGTAACAAATATCGCATAATATTTTCACTAATCCTCAATATTCAGGTGGACAAACAGGTGGACAAAGGACTTTACGCACCTAAAATGAAGTCACGAAATCCTGCAATGACATTTCATTTTCCAACGAAAGTTTCTTCTTCAATCTATAGCGACCTTTCTTTATAGAATCAGGTGAAACACCGAGGATATTGGCAATCTGTATGGTAGACAGGTTGAGTTTCATTAGCAGAAACAGTCGCTGATCGGCAAGTGTTAGACCGTTATATGTTTCCAATAACCGATCGAGAAGTCCACGGTGCACACCATCAAAAAGTTCTTTGAATTCGTTCCAATCATCTTCGGTAAGAATTCTAACGCTGGAAAAATCGTCCATGATCTTCTTGCCTTGAGAAGGTTCTGAAATCGCGGTTTCAACCGTTTCCTTCAATCGGTTTTCCAACTGCCCTACCAGCTCATTCTTTTTGATAAGATTCTCTGTGTAAAGTGCCAGTTTCTTTTGATTGTGTCCCAATTGGTCGGCCATGTTCTTCAATTCCAATCTCCGCAATTCATCCTGTGCCACAAGCAATTGTGTTTCCTGTCGGTGCTTTCGTTTCTGATTGTCGATGAAGAGAATACCGAAAATGATTGCCAGAAATAGTCCCATTGCCAAGGTGAGCCATCGATTGGCCACGATCGTTTTTTCCTGTTGCAGCAATTGTATCTCTTGCTCCTTCGTCTCTGTTCCGTAGCGTACTTCCAATTCATTGATGGCCTCATTGCGTTCTGCGGTGTTCAAGCTGTCTTTCAAGGCAAGTAATTTGGTCTGCATATCAAATGCAGCCCTATAGTTTTCCTCTTTGCTGTGAATGCGAATAATGTTCTCGTACGAACGGACGACATCCCGCATCTGTCCATTTTGAACTCCTTTTTCCAGCGCCAGTTCGAAATATCGAAGTGCTTCGTCTTTATCGCCCAACTTCGCAAAGCAATGACCGATGTTGTTGAGGATCACTGTGGTCTGTGTAAGATCGTTGGCACGGGTTTTCACTTCAATGGCTTCTTGTAGGTACCGCAAAGCCTGTGTCCAGTTTTTCAACCCCATGTATCCAAGGGCAAGGTTGTTCAGGCTCTCGCCCTGCCCTTTCAGGTCATGGATATCCTTTCGAAGTTCGTATCCTGTAATGTTGTATTCGATCGACTTTTGATAATTGCCACGCTGATATTCTATCAAACCAAGCAGCGACCAGCCGTATGCAACATTCTTCTTATTCCCAATACGCTTGTTGTAGTTGAAAAAAACTTGAATATCCTGCTCGGCCCTGTCCAGGTCTTCCTGTAGAAAACGTACTGTGCCCCTTCCCACAAAAACATCGGCAATGAGGGCAGAATCATTCAGTTCCTCACTCAAGTTCAAGGTTTCGAACCATTTGACGAGACTTTGCTCAAGTTTTCCCTGATACCGAAGATTGTCTGCCAGAAGCGCATTCAGCTTCGCATACAGTTCTCGATATTCAGTCCCCGTATTTTTAATCGCGTCTCTAAGTAGCCGATCGGCCTTGAAATAATCTCCTTTGTACGAATAAACAAGACTTCTATCCAGATCATAAAACCCTTTCAGCCAACCGTTCAGGTCATTATCTGCAAGGATCGAACTATCGGAAAGAAGTTGTTCAGCCTTTAAGATGCTATCGTTTTCGAGGAGCAGATAAGCGTAAGTCAACTTTGACCAAAGTCTGAGTTCGAAATCTGAATCTGCTGTAGAACGAACAAGCTCATTCGCGTACAAACACGAATTGGACGAGCCGACCCGATGTTCCTTCTGCATCTTCTCGAACAATTGTTCTGTATTTGGAGCCAAACCTTCGTAAAAAGGAACAAGCTCGGCCGCAGAAATGCTGGAACAGCTAAATACGGTGATAATGACAGCTACAAAACGCAAACCTTTCATCGGTCTCAAAGAAACACGATCCCGAACGGAAATCAGAATTCAACCCTGAACTTGAGTACCGGAATGATTCCCTGCTGATACTTGGCAACAACTTTTTGTTGGGCTGGGTTGTATTTGCGGTTAATCTCGTTCAGTCTATTGGTCACGTTCTGAACATCGAGCGAAACCTGCCAAGCTATCTTCTTCAAATTCTGCTTGAAGCGCAAACGCATATCCAGCCGGAAATAATCTGCAATACGACCTTCCAGTATTCGGGTCTCATCCTTCACTTCCGACCCTTGGGCAATGGAGGCCTGAAGATCGATCGGTGTAATGCGTCTTCCACCTGCATAAAACAGTTTAATGTTCACACCGATAATGTTCTTACCGTTCTTACCAACCCGAAAATCCTTACCCGCTGTAAGGCTGGTTATATAGTTGCCATTGTATCTGGTATTTCTCCAAATATGATCGGAACCCTGATAACGTGAATTATAAAGCGACCCTGTGACCAGCACGTAGTAGTTCTTCGAGAAACTCTTGTCAATGGTCAATTCCAACCCGTAATTCATACCAAGCCCGTTATTAACCAGCGCACGTTTGCTGTACGAATCCATATCGTTAATGGTCGAGTAATCGTTCGGTTTTTTCTTCACCGGAATTCCGTACAAGTACTGATAGTAAGCTTCCGCATGAAGATTCAAATTCCTGAGAATCTGGAAATCGTACGCAAGTACAGCATGCACCGCCCGACTGAAATCCAAGTAGCGGTTCACGGGAGTGGTACTCGATCCTGACTCAATGAAATAGAATGCAAGACTCTCTTGACGACTATGCATTCCAGCACCGAAAGAGAGCTTGTGTTTAGGAGCAAATTTCCAATCCAAGGCAAATCTTGGTTCAAACGCAAACTTGGCGTTCACATCAAAGTAGCTGATGTGCATGCCCGTGTAAATCGTAAAATCAGATGTGACCCGATAGCGATGCTGCACATACGTTTGGTAAAAATTGGCAATTCCGTTAGCGAAATAAGACTTTCCCCAACCTTCCAACCATCGGTCTTCCATTGAAAAAATAAGCCGACTGTAGTTGAAGCCATAACGCAGATGATGTTTTGAACTGAGCTTGGTATTGACCTGCGTTGCAGTACGGATTGCGCGATTATAAACGTTGTACCACCAATAGTCTTGTAAGGTCAGCGAATCAGTGAGGTAACTGTTCTGAAGGTTGTTCCCCGATTGGGTGTAAGCAATGGTGGTCTGAATGTAATTCCGTTCGTTGATGATGAAACGATGTCCGACCCCGGTAGCGATGTAATTATTCTTCGAATCCTGATTGATACGGCTTTGATCCCACCCCTTTCTCCATTTGGTCGTATCGCGTTCAGCCGCAAAACCAGCATCGCTGAGACCTCCAACCAAGAACGCTGAAATGACCCCGAACTTTTTGGTCGGAAAATTCAATTTCATGTTAATGTCCTGAAATGCGGTATTCAGATCGCCCTGCAACTTAACGCCAGCGGCTTTGAACAGACCAAGGGTCGAGTATCGGTAATTGATGAGATAAGATGACCTCTTTCCTTTTATGAATGGGCCTTCGACCGAAGCCTCCAGACCAAGGAATCCGGCCTGAACCGTGTATTCCCTTTTTTGGTCATTTCCGGAACGTAGGCGCAGGTCGTAAACGCCAGAAAGTGCGTTACCATATTCCGCAGGGAAAGCTCCCGTAGAAAAATCACTGGTGGATAAGAGATTATTGGAGAGGATGGAAACATTTCCCGCGTAAAGTCCATCGATACTGAAATGATTGGGAACCGGAACTTCCACCCCTTCCAATCTCCAAAGCAGTCCTTTCGGTGCATTTCCCCTAATTGATATAGCATTGGTAATGTCATTGGTAAGATTGACCCCCGCAAAGGAAAGTGCCATCCGTCCGGGGTCGTTCATGCTGGCGGCAAATCGCTCCGACTGCTCCAGAGAGAACGAACGCGTACTTACCACGGCCATCTCATTGTTCGGTTTCGAAGGATCTTTCTCAGCCTTCACAACCACTTCCTGCAACTCTGCGGTCGATTCCATCATTTCGATGGTCAAAACCACTTCTTTCCCACTACCTATATCTACTTGGTTGATGTTCTTAGGTTCGTAACCGAGATACTGAACCTGCAGATCATGCCTCCCGATAGGAACATTCAAAAGTGTAAATCGACCGTCAACATCTGTAGAAGCTCCGATCAGCGGATCCGAGTCAACCACAAGAACAGTTGCACCGATAAGGGGAATTTTCGTGTCTTGATCCACAACGGATCCACGAACCTGCCGGGTAAGTTCCTGGGCACTTGCCGAACGCATATCGAACAGGATTGCAACCAGCAACCAGCACATCGGTAAGCATTTGAAAACGGAGCGACACATCAGAATCTGCAAAAGTAGTTGCAATACCCATGAATATATCAGGTCTGAATGAATCGCAGACGGTATAATATCTGAATCGAAAAACTATTCTTTACCCTTTACAGGATAGACCAGGTCTGTCTGCCACTTATTTGAATCTGTTTCGTTGTAATAGCCCACCTTATACGCTTCATAAAACAATCCAACGGATTCCAAACCGTTTTCCCTCATATAATTCTCCACTACGTAGTGGCCATCTCCAACATTTGACAACCCTCCGTTATGAGTTACAATAATTGCTTCGGGATAGTTGACATCTACCATTTGAAGCTCTCCTTCGGTCTTAATCTTTCGGTCAGTTATCACTAAGGCAGCAACATCAACTACCGAATCTGACCAACCGTAAAACACCGCAATTGGGACCTGTGTAACCGATGCTCGTTTTTCCGAAACATAATTCTCCAAATCCACGAAAGCCGAGCGGAGAAAATAGTCAAGCTCTCCTTTATTCACCATGCGTCTGATGAACAGACAGTTTTTATTGGAAATACTTCTGATGAAGATTTCGTAGTCATTAACCACCTTAGGGAGTGCTTCGGTACGGTTTTTTAGCGCAGTAAGGGCGTTCGCAACAAATTCGTTGAGTTGATGTCGGTAAACAAGATTAAGTGGTCTTCTTAATAGTGGTTCTTCTTCGCACTTCATTTTCCAAGTAACCGTTGCCAACCCATTCAGTGGTTTCAACCCGATATCAATGGCATGATGACTCCTGTGGTTAAAACCCGTAAGCTCCAAACCGAGGAGCTCATCTTCTTCTAATGACCTCAAAACACATTTTACTTCACCTTTATCGCCACCATTCCATGAAACCCAAGCACCCTTTCCACACGGATTATCGGAATAGGTCCTGATACTATGATCCAACATTGAATCCATCGGGCACCAGTATTGCCATTGGTCGAAACAATTTAGTTCCGCAAATACTGTCGCAACAGATTTATTTACCGTAATCGATTTTTCAACCTGCACATGTGATGGTGAAATTAAGGCAAGTGCAAGGTATCCAACCGACAAAACGATAAGCAACGTAAGTAAGATTCTTGAAGATCTCATAACCTACCAAAATTCGAAAAACAATTTCCCAAAAATAGTGAGGAAGTGGAAAGTAAACATCGAAACCTAATCGGCTGTTCCATTATTGTGTCTTGGAAAGTAGTTTGTCAAAAAAATACAGTTGGAGACATGATTGAAAGCGGTTGAAACAAGTGTGTAACCGTTTGTTGATATGATGCGGAAATTTGGATGAATGTACAATTAACGACATATGATAGTGGAAGCTGACGTCTTTGAGAGTGTGCCTGTGTTGCGAGATCTTCCTGCTGAACATCAGGATTTCCTGAATCGATTTGTACAGTTCAAGAGTTTTCCGAAAAATGCATTCATCTACAACCCTGGAGAGATGGCCGACTGGGTCTATTTTGTTGTCGATGGCATGGTAAAAACCGGAACCATCAATGACGAAGGAAAAGAGGTCATTAAAAACATCTTTTATCCAGGCGAAATGTTCGGTGAATTGGGGC
Source organism: Flavobacteriales bacterium (assembly GCA_016124845.1). NCBI lineage: Bacteria > Pseudomonadati > Bacteroidota > Flavobacteriia > Flavobacteriales > Flavobacteriales bacterium. The sequence goes on along the minus strand of WGMW01000027.1, from coordinate 28,999 downwards.
TGTCGGGCATGATTGAACGCCCTGATTTCGCAGCTACCCTCAAATCAGGAGTTGAGGTACTGAGAATTCCTGTTCATGCGCTGAAAGAACTCATCAACAAGAGTCCCGAAGTTGGTTTACGGATGATCGAGAAACTCGGTGAGCGCATTACACGGTCAGAAAAACGTTTGGAACAGTTGGTTTTTGACGATGCTCGCACGCGCATCATTGCCTTTCTTAAGGAGCAGGCAACCAAGAACGGAATCAAATTCGCGGACGAAACGCTTATTAAACACGGTTTTACGCATCAAGACATGGCCAACATCACAGGTACTTCGCGCCAATTGGTGACCATCGTACTCAATGAACTCAAAAAAGAGAATCTCATCAATTTCGACCGTTCGAGCATTCTCATCCGTGATGTGGATCAACTGAAATAACCTGTAATACGGTTATGTTTGGCGCATGAAGCGCACCATTCTCATTTCTTCTCTTCTTGTAATTGTTGTTTTGCTTGCATACGGTTTTTGGCCGTTGACATCGAAGCGTTTTGAGATCACGTTCGATCAGGAGAAAATCCACGAGAAACAGGAGTTTCTGAGTACGATTCATCCAGATTCGGTCAGAAAACCGAACATCGTCATCATCATTGCTGATGACCTCGGGAAAACTGACATCTCTCTTTACGGCCATCCGCCCATCCAAACCCCCAATATCGATTCCATTGGCCTGAAAGGCATGACCTTTACCGAAGGTTACATCACTTCGCCCATCTGTGCGCCTTCAAGGGCTGGAATGTTGACAGGACGCTACCAGCAGCGTTTCGGTTTCGAGTATCAGCCACATGACCGCTATCCGAAAAATCGGATCGAGATGTTCGTTTACAAGAATTTCATTGCCACGGGAGATTGGCTTGTTGCCGATCAGATCGAGTTTCCACGATTTCAGGATATGATGAAAAACGGCATGCCGCCCTCTGAGATCATGCTCTCAGAAATTCTTCAGAAAGCAGGTTACAGAACAGGAATTGCGGGAAAATGGCACTTGGGTGCTGGCGAACACGCCATCCCTATCAATCGCGGATTCGATTATCAGTACGGTTTCTACGAAGCCTATTCCTTATATATGGCCGATACGAGCGACCCGAACATTGTCAACCAACACCACAAGGATTTTTCAGACCCTTTCATCTGGGGAAAAGGCAGAACAGGAAATTGCGCCATCCGAAGAAATGACGATGTGATCGATGAGAAGTTCTACCTCACAGACCGAATTGCGGAGGAAGCCAACGGATTTGTTGACAAGCACAAGGATGAACCGTTTTTCCTCTATGTTCCGTTCTTGGCGCCACACACACCATTTCAGGCCACCAAACCGTATTACGACAAGTTGGAACACATCACCGACCGCAACAAGCGGGTTTACAACGCCATGATCTGGCAACTGGATGACGCGGTCGGAAGCATCATCGGTCATCTGGAAGAACTCGGATTGATGGAGAACACCATCGTTTTCTTTCTGAGCGATAATGGTGGTGCAACTTATACAGGAGCAACAGATAATGCTCCGCTGAAGGGTGGTAAGTTCACCAATTTTGAAGGCGGTCTGAATGTTCCGTTCATGATCCGCTGGGATGGACATGTGGCTCAAGGCACCAACTACGGCAACCCTGTTATTTCCATGGACATCTTCTCAACTGCGCTGGAATTGGTCGGAATTGATTACGATGCAAACCGAGTTACAGACGGCACTTCCCTCCTGCCCGTTCTGGTCGATTCGTCAACAGAAAAATTGCACGACAAACTCTGCTGGCGGTCGGGTTACAACCGTGCCATCCGAATGGGAGATTGGAAACTGATAACGGACGGAATGAGCGGCAACCATGCGCTTTACAACGTGACGGAAGACAAGGAAGAACGAACAAATCTTTACGATTCGCACCCTGAAATTGTGAAGCAACTGATGGAAGAACATGCCAAATGGGAATCGGAAATGATGGATCCGAAATGGCCGCGTGTGATGGATTACCGCTGGTGGGACGGTAACGAACCGTATTTCTTTCCATTGTAAACGATGAATCGGATCGAGGAAATTCTGAAAGATTTTCTGCCCGAACTCGGTTCAGCGGCACAGCCTTATCTCAATCACGCAACACGCGTATTCTTTCTCGCCAAGAAGTTGGACAGCGATAATTCTCTGAATGATGAAAAACTGGCCATCGCCTGTGCTTTTCACGACCTCGGAATTTGGATGGAAAACACGTGGAACTATCTGGAACCATCAGAAAAGTTGTGTTCTGAGCATCTCGATGCAATCGGAAAATCAGCTTGGACGGACGAGATTCTGATGATGATAGAACAGCACCATAAACTACTGCCTTACCACGGAACGTTCGAAACTTCCGTGGAACTCTTCCGAAAAGCTGACCTGGTAGATTTCTCAGGAGGTCTGATCCGATTCGGTATTTCCAAGAAGGAATACAGCCAACTGACCAGACAGTTCCCATTGCTCGGATTTCATGGAATTCTCTTCCAAAGTTTCAAACATCATCTCAAGAAAAAGCCTTGGAAACCTTTTCCGATGGTCAAGCTTTGATCGGGTTTTCGAAATATTCCCTCGCCAACACCAAGTTCTTACGGTTGGCTTTGAAGAAAAAGTCAGAAATGCCACCGATAACGGGAATTCCGCCCAGCAGGAAGTCGAAAACGATATTGGCCACCATGCGCAAGATCAGTCCAAGCGGCATTCCGTTGCGCACCAAGGCAGAAACGATCAATGCGGAAATGAGGAATGAAACAAGATCACCCACCCACGGAATCAGGCCAAGAATGGGGTCGAGACCAAATCTGAAATTGATGAAAGGAACTTTGAACTGATCGTCCATCAAACGTGTCAAACGTTCAGCATACTCCAGTTCTTTTGGTATGGCTGCTTCTATTCTGTACATGGTTCTCTAAACGTATTAAACCGTACCAGATTGCGTTTGTTGCTATTCTGTCAGTTTCGGGTTGTACTTCTCAGGATGTTTGGCCGTGACCTTAGCATAAAAGTCTTCAATGTATTTGAAGTCGGCTTTTTCATCATCCGTAGGCCAGAAAAGCTCGCCCATGCCCACCTCCTTCTTCGCAAAATCCATATAAGCGAGTATGATCGGAACGCCTGCCGTTTTGGCTATGTAATAGAAACCTGTTTTCCATCTCGGCTTCCAAGCACGCGTTCCTTCAGGTGCGATCACCAAAATCAGTTCGTCCCGCTCCCTGAAGAAATCCGCAGCCTGTTCCACCATGTTCTTGCTCTTGGCCCGATCGATAGGAATTCCGCCCGTTGCACGGAACATGAATCCCATCGGACCATCGAAAAGCTCTTTTTTAGCAATGAAACTTGCATCACGATGTTCAGAATACCATGCTCCAATACCAACTGGAAAATCCTCATTTGATGTATGCGGGGCAGCAGCGATCACCGCTTTCTTCAGATCTTTAGGAAGCGGGGAAACCACTTTCCAACCACCGATCCTGTACCAGAAAAAATGCGCCAGCCAATAAAAGAAACGTCCCATAATTCTTTCGTTTGCTCCAAATGTAGGTCATTGTAGTTTTCTGTTTCACGTCTCAGGTCAGCCTAACAATTAAATTTGCCACATGGCATCTGGCGTTATAGGTATTGCATATCCGCGCGCAGCGCTGATCGGAAACCCATCGGACGGTTTTGGGGGAATGACGATTGCCTTCGTGTTCAGCGACTTTCATGCAGAAGTACGTTTGGAGGAACATGACCGAATTCAGGTAATGCCTGGAAAAGTGGATCTGCTGGAATGGGAAGATCTCGGTGCATTTGAGCGTTCTGTAGGTAACATGGGCTATTACGGTGGCCTTCGATTGCTGAAAGCAACGCTGCTCACCTTCATCCGATATTGCGAGGAGAACAACCTTCCATTGCATGACCGCGGCTTTCGTTTAAGTTACACGACCGATATTCCTGTATTGCTCGGACTTTCTGGTTCAAGTGCCATTATTTCGGCCTGTTTGCGCGCCTTGGGCGGTTGGTATGGTGTAAAAATGCAGCCTTGGCTACTGGCAAACTTGGCATGGCAGGTAGAAACGGTTGAATTGGGCATACCCGCAGGCCTTCAAGATCGCGTGGCCCAGGCCTACAATTATCCCGTCTTTATGGATTTTGACGAAAGCCATTTCAATACTAATCCACACGGGAAATATGAACGCTGTAAACGTCCGTTGAAGAACATTTACATCGCTTATTCTGATGTTTTGGCAGAAGGATCCGAGAAGACCCATAGCAGTCTTCGCGACCGTTTCAATAAAGGCGACACGGAGATGTTAGAGGCCGTGGAAACATGGAAAAAACTCACCCTTAAGTTCAAAAGTGCTTTGGAAGAAGGTGATTTTGATGTGATGAATGATTGCATCAATGCAAATTTTGATGCTCGAAACCGTTTGACGCAGCTGCATCTGAAGCAAGTAGAATTGGTCATGCTGGCACGAAAAAGTGGAGCGAGCGCTAAGTTCTGTGGTTCTGGCGGAGCCATTATTGGCATGTACCGCAATGAAAAAATGCTTCAACAGTTGAAACGAGATCTTGCATCAGCAGGCGTGAACATCCTTCTACCCGAAATCGTTTACGAGGAATGAGAGTGCGAAAAGCGGTTATTCCTGCAGCGGGTTTCGGTACCCGCATGTTACCTATCACATCCATCGTTCCCAAAGAACTGTTACCAGTTTGCGGACGACCTGTGATCGAACACGTGGTAAGCGAAGCGGTTGAGGCCGGTATTGAAGAAGTGATCCTTGTGATCAGCGAGGGAAAAGAAGCGCTGGCAGAGTATTTCCGTCCAAACAAACGCTTGGAACAACAGCTTCTGATGAGCGGAAAGCACCAGCAACTTGAAGAGTTGGAACGTATTTGGAACATGGTGAAAGTGACCGTGGTCTATCAGCGAGAACAAAAAGGATTGGGGCATGCTGTCCTGTGTGCCAAAGAAGCGGTAAGAAATGAACCATTTGCCGTTCTACTTGGCGACAGCATCATTCATACAGACGACAACATCTCATTCACAAAAATGCTGGTTGAAGCTTTTGATAGATATGAACGCTCTGTGGTTGGTGTAACCGAAGTGGACGAGTGCTTGGTATCACGTTATGGAATTCTGGAAGGCGCTGAATTTGAAGATGGAATCTACCACGGAAAACAGGTGATAGAAAAACCTGACCCAAGCCAGACGGATTCGAATCTTGCTTTCTGCGCGAGATATGTGTTCACCCCCGCTCTGTTCGACCATTTGGAAGCAACAGCACCTGGCGTACTGAATGAGATACAACTAACGGACGCCATGCAATCACTGCTGATCTGCGATGGCCTGAACGGTGTAAAGCTAAATGGAGAACGTTACGACATCGGTGATTCTCACGGTCTGTTGTTGGCCAATCTGAGCTTGACCGAGTTCAGGCCAGAGTAGCAAAAAGACCTCCAAGCATTCTCGCTATCAGACTTACTTCGATTCCAATTGTTCCAACCGAAGAAGCAATTCATCTAATTTGGCCTGTAGCTCCTGACGTGCTTCGCGCTCCTGCTCTATGATCTCCTGCTGCTGTCTGGTTGCCTCGAAAAGAACCGACACAACCGCATCGTAGTTCATAACCAGCGTACCCGTCTCTTCCATTCTATGAACGGTTTCAGGCATCACTTGCTCGATATCCTGCGCCACGAAACCATATCTCCAAGCAGTATCAGCCGCGCAGACGGGCTTCGCTCCTTCGCCATAGAGTTTGTTCAGATCCCACTTGAATGCTTTCGGCTGGATACTCTTCAATGCAGCGATTGCATCGATCCGGTCCTTGACAGGCATGATGTCCTTCTTCATGTTCTGATCGCTGACCGAATAAGCGGTGCTGACATAGCTATAGCGTGTGTAAACATCCTGAAATGCGTTCCCGCTGGCACCCAAACGGACATAGTTTCCACCAGGCGTGGGCATTATACGTGTGCCGTTATCCATATAAAGATCGGCCGAAAAGCGTCCAGTTCCGCTTACATGCAACTTTGCGGCAGGCGTCTCATTTCCAATTCCAACATTTCCATCACTTCCAAGGCTCATGGCGAGATTGTAACTCCCGTTATTCCAATAGAAATTCAAATCGTTACTTGACGCTCGCGGTCCACTCATGTGCCAAAAACCGTTATTGTTCGTCAAATTGATCTGATTTGAATTGGTCGTACTGTTTTCGATCTGCAGACCAGCTTGCGAAGAATCAAAAACATGCAGTTTTTGTGTTGGTGATGTAGTGCCAATTCCTACGCTACCATTACTCGCGATCCGCATTTTTTCAGAATATCCATTATCTGTGGTGAAAAATCGATGCAAACCAGTATTTCCTGAACTACCTGGACCTGCATAATAATCGACAGACCATCCAGTTGAATGATTGATCTTTGAGCCATTCGTACCTGCATTGGTCAAATGTATTTTTTCGTAACTATCGCTACTGTACAACTGCAAGGTTCCATTTTCCACCCTTGCAGTTCCAAGCATGTGAAGTTTCTGAGCTGGTGAAACAACACCGATTCCGACATTTCCACCAGGTTGCTGCAACACAAGGTTTTTCGAGGCTGAGGACGCATAATCATACGCATAAAGATGTCCTGCATCGGATGGCGAATCATAGAATACTCGGATTCCTGTTCCGGCCGTTGAGCCCAGACCACCTCCAGCACTTGACCGGAACCATCCCGTACCGCTTACATCCACCGATGAGATCGGAGCTGACACGCCAAAACCAACATTGCCGTTGGCGGAAATGCGCACTCTTTCCGTAGCAGTTGCTCCACTTGCCTGACTATTCTTGGTAAGGAAAAGGATATTGCCTCCCTTGTTGCTATTTCCTTGGTTGCCAGCCGCGGTGGCGCGAATAACAGCGGCAGCATCAACGCTTGAAGGTGCGGTATCATCATTATTGTCAAAAAGGAGCTCGCCCATCACCTCGCCATCGGTGGTATTGTTGTCGTTTCTGGTGAATAGCATTTGAGGGCCAGTTGCAGATTCGATATTCAGAAGACGGTCGGGAGATGTCGTTCCAATACCCACATTCCCGCTATTGGCATTGCTCATGTCATTTCCATTCAGAGTCCAATCCCCATCATCAGCTGTGGTAATGGTTGTTGGGTCTGTCCACGTCATGGTTCCGCTGGCATCGGAAACAGGAATGTAGCCAGCAGCTTGGTTGCCATCCACCATACGGATGTTGCCAACCACATGTAATTCATCTTGCGGAGCTTGCGTTCCCACTCCCAATTTGCCGTTCACGGCCAGTATGTCATTGTCAAACTCTCCGTAAACAAGTGGTGTGCTGGAGTTCGAGTTCTCGATATAAAGTCGATTGCCGGACAGTTCATTTTTTCCTGCATTATGGCCAAGAAACACGCTTCCTGAACCCGTGTTGTTCGATCCGGTACCTACCCCTATGAACACGTTTGTGGAACCGGTATTGCTTTGACCAGAACCCGCACCCAACATGATATTGTTCGATCCTGAAACATTGGCCTGGGCCACATTGATGGAGCCGATAAAAACATTCTGAGTACCAGAGGTATGGTTGATGCCGGCCTGAACCCCGAGAACCACGTTGTATGATCCATTGGAGTTATTCATGCTATTATGTCCGATGGATATGGTCCCATACGCAGTTGTACTGTTCATCAATGAGTTCCCAATGGCAACGTTATAATTTGAATTATTGGAGCGTAGAGGACTTGCTCCAATGGCCACGTTTGCTGAACCCGTTGTGTTATCGCGGCCAGCGTTGTTGCCGATGAAAACGTTGGCATTTGCAGTAAGATCATCGCTACTGCCCGCATTCGGACCAATGAATACAGAGTTGCCTGAATTACTCGGTTCCAGACGCGTGCCGGTCATCACCCATCTTTCTGTACCTGCAAGATCAAAGCGGATGATGTCCTCATCGGAACTTTCCTCCACTTGAACTTTGGTATCACCATCAGCATCGACCAAGTGGTTAACTCCTGAAATAGCGGAAGCGGCCGTCCATGTCATGGTTCCGCTGGCATCTGAAACAGGGATGTATCCGGCCGCTTGGTTGCCGTCAACCATTCGTACGCTACCAACCACATGTAATTCATCAGCTGGTGTGGTTGTTCCAATACCTACGTTTCCTGCTTGGGAAATAAGCATTCTCACGTTTCCATAAGTAGCATCCGTCTTTGCAGTAATAAAGCTGATTCCATCATAACCTGAAACCGCAAGACCGTCAGCATAACCGGTTCCTCCTCCACTATGGTCGTACGCGTTGAGACCGACATGATAGCGGCCAGCGTAACCACTTCTAAGCGTAAGACCTACACCCGAAACGCCATTTGCGTTGATGGTCGTATTTCCCTCGACAAACAGAGGTGTGTTCGGGGTTAAATTGCCGATACCGACATTTCCTGCTTGGGAAACGAACATCCGAACGTTTCCATAAGTATTGTCGGTCTTATTAGTTATGAAGCCGATTCCGTCAAAACCCGAAATGGCCAACCCATCGGCAAAACCAGTACCATTTCCACTGTGGTCATATGCAAGGATGCTCTGATAGTAACGACCCTGATAACCAGCCCTCAGTGTGATGCCTTCGCCAGAAACACCATTTGCATTGACGATGGCGCTTCCTTCCAAATGAAGTTTAGTGGCTGGCGCTGTTGTACCGATACCAACGTTTCCTGATACCGCAGAATATTGATTGTTTCCGCTGATGGTCCAATCACCATCATCTGCTGTGGTGATCGTGGCTGGATCGGTCCAGGTCATGGTTCCGTTTGCATCTGAAACGGGAACATATCCCGTTGTAGCCCCAGTTCGCATTCTTATCTTACCATTGACATCAACTTTCTGAGTGGGTCCATTTGTTCCAACTCCAACGTTACCCCCAGGAAGCTGAAATGCAAGGTCTTTGGCCACTGCGTTCGTGTAATCGTATGCGAACAATTGTCCAATATTTGAGGGCGAATCGTAGAATACTCTAAGCCCCGTTCCAGCCGAAGAGGCCAAACCACCACCGCCACTGGAGCGGAACCAACCACTTCCGCTTACGTCAATTTTGGAGATAGGGGTTGCCGAACCAACACCAACATTACCTCCATACTTGTTAAGTACCAGATCGCTATTAGTGATAAGGTTTGTTCCTGACCTTCCTTGAATGTCATTTCCATCGTATCCGATCATAACGGCTTTCGGAGTGGTTGTTTCTCCAATGAGAAGCGGTTGATTCCCTGTGGTATTTACACTCATTATCGGTGTCATGTTGATGCTGTATGGTGCACCAACAGTCAGTTTTCTGTTCGGAGTAGTTGTTCCAACACCAACGAAGCCGCTATTTGAGTTGTAAATGTTGTTGCCACTGACGGTCCAATCGCCATCATCGGCAGTGGCAATTGTTGCTGGGTCTGTCCAGATCATCGTTCCGTTGGCATCGGAAACAGGAATGAATCCAGCAGCTTGGTTGCCATCTACCATTCGCATTGCCCCGGCTACGTGAAGTTTGCTTTGTGGATTGGTTGTTCCGATACCGACATTACCACTGTCTGCCGCGCGCATTACCTCTCCAGTACTTGTATTAAGAACGATAGCACCATTTGCAGTTTGAGCATTGATGATCATGTGAGGTGTCGATCCACCGCTTCCCAGATAGATTCGTCCTGCTGACCCCGATCTGACCATGTTGAAGAAAGTCGCTCCAGTTGATGAAGGGTCTCCAAGTGTGGTAATTCCAGCAACATGAAAAGTAGATACGGGGGCTACAGTGCCTACACCAACTCTTCCTGCGGTTGTAATCACCATTCGCTCAACGTTATTTGTCAGGAATCGAACGTTATTATTATCCGTTGTACCGATGAAGTTGTTGGTTTGATCAATACCAGCATTTCCCGTGAGACTCCAAGCCTGCGCCCCAACCACAGTACTCGGGTCGCTCCATGTCATCGTTCCATTGGCATCCGAAACAGGAATATAACCTGCTTGTTGGTTGCCGTCAACCATTCTTACAGAGCCTTGCACATGCAATTCGTCCTGAGGATTGTTGACGCCAATACCCACATTACCTCCTTTCAAAACTGTAAATGCATCTGATCTGGCAGCGTTGGAAGCGCCATTACCTATATTGAAAATACGGTCGGAGGCATCATAGCCTGTGGTATTGGCAGGGCTATAGTTGGTCGAATACATTCCTACCACTACCTCAGCATAAGACGGTGCCGTAGTTCCGCGCCCAAATGAAGATGAACTGCCGCCACTTGCAGTAGTTTGTTGTCCAGAGGCAAATGACCACTGCCCACTTGCGACAGTGCCTCCGTTTATGGCATGACTACCATAACCACTGGCCGTGTTCTGCTGACCTCCAAGGGCAGCAGATAAAGTTCCACTGGCCGTATTGGTCCAACCCATGGTTACGGCTCCTGCACCGCTTGACGTGTTCTGTCTACCTGATGAAAAGCCCTGTGCCCCTGATACGGTGTTGTCCTCTCCAAAGGCAACCGATCCGACACCAATGCTCCCGTTGTCCCACTGAGTTCCTGTAACCGACCCTGCTCTGAAAGAGTGTTTTGCGGGAATCCACATTAAACGCGAACCGGCACCACTTGCAGGAGTGATTCCTGTGGAACTGTTGCCACTTGCCCATAACGCACCTCCTGTAGACAGGCGAAGTCCTTCTTCATTGAATCTTTTGATCACAATATCCTGATCATCAGTTGTTCCGATAAAATTGGTTCCAGGTGTTGTTCCAGCGTTACCCGTCAATTCCCAACCTGCTGCGCCACTGCCAGAGAAGGTGATCCATTGCGTACCATCCCAACCTTGGAAATCAGTTCCGTTCCAGCGGATGGTTCCAGCGCCACCGGTAGGCGCAGCATTGGAGTTGTTAAAGTCGGTGCCGACCTTGATAGCACCTTCCACCTGAAGCATCTCAAGTGGATTGTTGGTACCAACTCCCATTCCCTGTTGCGCAATGGACCGATGGTGGACGAAAGACAATAGAAAAAGAAGAGGAAGAATACGGATGGGCTTCATGCTAAATTAGGGTTGGTGGTTAAATGAAAGGTTGGTCAGATTGCCGTGCGTCCTGTCCAATGGTAGAGAATAAACGAATGATAAAGAAGTCCGCAGGCTCATATTGACTCTTGGTCATTTTAATATAGATCAAAGTTAGCTTCGCAAAAGCAGTAAATGCAAACAAGATTTTAGTAAAGACCAATGTTCTTAGCTGATTATGAACCTTGCATAAAAGTACAAACAATTGATTTTCAAGCATATATAAGACAATATTCTCCGAAAGACCAGAAGTTCCAAAGAATGTACAATTATCCATCTATCCAAGGTTCGCACTAATTTCATTGCCATGAAAAAGACATTGGCAGAGGAAGCATACAATCTGGTTAAGACCATGTCGGCTGCCGAGAAGAAATACTTTAAGCGGTCTCTCGTTGACCGCTCGGACGGTAAGCTGAAGAAGGTGTTCGACATCATCAATGGCATGGAACACTTTGATCAGCAAAAACTGAATGAGACGGTGAGGAAAAACTATTCTGACACGACCGCTGCCTATAACCAGATCATCTCTACAGGTCTTCGGACACTTGGGCAGTTCAATCAGAAACTCTGGAAAGAAATTGAACTCAATATGCTGCTTACTCAGGCGCGGGTGGCCTTGGAGCGAAAGCTTATTCCAACGTTCGAAAAACTTGTGAAGCGTGGTTTTAAAATGGCTGAGGAGAATGACCTGGAATCCTATCGATTCATGTTTCTGGAATTGAGCATGGTCCCCAGAATTGAGCTGACCACATCCAACCTCGAGTATTTCAGGTTGAACAAGACACAAATGATCGAATCTACAGACAGGTTGAAGGTATCTGCAGAGATCGATTTTCAGCGCCTCCGATTAATGTGGATTCAGGCCTGGCCTGTGATGACCCTTGAGAACTGGCAACGCTTCAATGACGAGTCTGAGATCTTCCTGAGACTCGATGCACAAGGATTTTTAGCGAATGGAAACCTTTTGACCGCCTCGCGCTTGTTTCTACTGAGATCGGCCACGGATTTCGTACTCGGAAATTGGGAAGGGGCTCTGAAAGCTTGCAATGATGCTGTTGATGCTCTTGGGCACCCGAAACAATTGCCTGAACGTGTTTTTCTTGCATGGTCAGGTCACATGCGCAACATCCTCAACATATCTAAGGTTCTGGATAAGCGAACCATGTTCTTGCAAGCAATGGACGAATTGCGCAAAGCATTCGCTGATCGCGGAATGAAATTACCTGAGTTCACCTCTCAACGAATGCGCCTGCACGAGGTAGGACATTTGGCCCGAGCAGGCGAACTGGAAAAAGCGGTTGCTGCATTTGATGAGCTGATCGAGAACCAAAACCCGTTCCTGAACCGATCTGAACTTGAATGCGAAAAGACGTATGTTTTCTTCATGATGGAAGAGTACGGGAAGGTTCTTGCATCGATCAATAAACTTTTGGTGGAACAGGAGGACAGCTTGGACAACAAGATGATCTGGTCACTACGATGGTTGGAAGTCTTCGCCTCATTCATGCTTGAAGACCGTTTACTCTATGAGGCCAAGGTGCGGGCATTAAAGCGTATCTTGAAAAAGAACAATTCCGGTTTTGTCTGGGAAGCCATGATCATCAATAGATTGAACAAATCGTTTGGCAAGAACATAGAGGAACAGAAAAAGCAATTCACCGAACTACTATCAGAATTGGAACCGATGAAATATCAGTTGCGTTCATGCTTCACCATCTTCGATCCATTCAACTGGTTTCAATCAAAAGCGGAAGGATTATCTGAGGTGGAATACCTGAAAATACGTTATGTCTGACCGAACCACTCTCCCACTACTCTACCCGAATGCCATGTGAATTGGCGATGCATTCGTTGCAGTAGGTCTTGCCATCGCATCCGACCACTCCAGGACAATCGGCTGTACAATCAATCGTATAGAACTGTTCTTCAAGTGCTTTATCGTAGCAGTCTTTCTTGCAGGAACTAAGCGTGGCCATTGAAGCGAAAAGCAATATGATCGAACCGAAGATCTTCATAAAAAGTCTATTTGCTTACACGATTAAAGTATGCGGTAAGAGACACTCCTGCCGACCAGTAGCGTATTTCCAGCGGGTCGCCACTGTTTCTGAAAAGCTGATGCTGGAAATTCGGTTCCACTCTCAGACCGAACTTGTCAGTTACCGAGACATCAATACCAGCAGAAACCGTTGGTGCCAGATTGATCGGATTCTTGGTCAGCGGCTCCACTCTAACATACGTTTCGCCAACCGCAGGATCAACGGTCCGGATCTTATCTGCTTGAACCAAAACTTGCGTTACGAGACCAATTCCGGCACGGAAACGTACTCTTGAACCTCCAGTTCTGACAATGAATTTGAGCGGGGCTTCTACATATTGCATTCGGTACAGAAAATCGTAGCGGTCGTACAGTCTCGATGAAGCGTAGCCAGATCTTATCGCATCATACACATATCCTTTTTTGGAGTATCCCAGCCCGAACTCCACGCCCATGTTCTGATGTAGAATAAGACTTATTCGTAGTCCTACATTGGGTGCAAAAATGCCAACATCGCCACTTTGGATGGTAGAAATGTTCGGATAGTTCTCCGCTCCCCAATTCCCTTGATACGTCAAGCTTCTGAAACTGTAGCTGGGATTGAAGATCACTCCCATTTCGATGCTCAGGAACGGACCATTGCGTTTTACCTTGGTGCTATCCTGTGCCCATGCCGATGACAGAAAGAGCAATAGTAGCGTAAACAAAACCGACTTTTTCATTGGGGTTAAGCTAAAGATTTTTTGTCGAGATAGTTAGAACATCCCAACCTCCTAATAGCACAGGTCGATTTCGACTATGCCTTCTCTCCGATCACAGGACAGCGTTCGAATGGAGCATTCCGATCGAAGAGATAGCGGTATGTTGCATGCGTCTTGATCACCTCGCCCCCCAATTGCTCGCACACCCGCATCATCTTCGGGTTGAAATCGCCACACCAGTTCATTTCAATCGTCTCATACGGCAGCCCTTTGCCCCACGCCAGTTTACTGAACGCAATAACGATGGCGGCCTCTACTCCTTTTCCGTGCCATTCAGGCACCACACCGAATACCAGCCCCAATGCCTTATTGCATGTTCCCATGGTCTTGTGATAAAGGAACTTCAGTTTACCAACGAGATTCATTTTTCCATTGACATGCTTGAACAACTGGTTCAATTCTGGTATGGAAATGAAAAAGGCAATGGGCTGTTCCTTATAGAATCCGAAGTAAAGTAGACGCAGGTCTAAAATGGGTTTCAACTTCTTGAAGAGCTTCTCGCATTGTTCCATCGTCATGGGTTTTACCCCCGAATGCCCACCCCAGGCCTTGTTGTACACTTCGTGGAAGTAGGCCGCTGCTTTTGGAAGATCCTTCTTGGTGAGATGGCGGAAAGTCAGATCCGGATTGTCCAGACTTTGCTGAGCACGCTCATAGAAACGCGGTTCGAAATCCTTGGTTTTTCGGATGTCGCGTGCGTAAGTGAACTGCTTGAAGTACAACTGAAAACCGTAGTTCTCAAAAAGCCGCTGATAGTATGGCGCATTATAGAACATGCCATAATTCTGTTGCTCAAAGCCATCAATAAGCACGCCCCAGAATTTATCACGCTCACCAAAATTCACAGGACCGTCCATGGCTTCCATGCCATGCTCTTGCAACCAGTCTTTAGCAGCATGAAAGAGTATGTCTGCCGCCTCTTGATCATCTATGCAATCAAAAAAACCGCAACCACCCGTGGGCTGTTTTTCCTTGGAAGCAGTACGGCCATTGACAAAAGCAGCTATTCGACCGACCACCTTTCCACCACGCTTCAGAAGCCAACGGATGGCCGTACTTCCCTCCTCTTGAAAAACTCTGTTCACCTTCGGATCGAACACATCCCGAACTTCTTGGTCGATAGATCGGATGTAATTGGGATCATTGGCATAAAGCTCGGATGGAAATGCGATCCATAAACTCTCCTGTTCTTCTGAAAGTACTTCTTCCAAATACATGGAACAAGAATATAATGGTTCATGAAAAGTCGCCTACGATTTGGTCAAGTGACCAAACTGGAATCATACCGCGTTGCAAATTCTTTAACATTCGTTAACAGACGCAATTTCCAGCTCATAGGTCGAGTTTAAGCAGCAAACCAACCACACACAACCATGCTTCGGAAAATCCCCATTATCCTATTGCTTGGCATGCCAATTCTGGCCGCGGCACAGCAGGAACTCAAGATCAAAAATCACCATGGCGGACTTTTTTCGCTTGGGATGCGCACCACCATCAGCACATTCAATCATGGCGATTGGCAAAGCGTTGGAACCGGTGCAGGTGGCCAATTCCGTCTGCAACTGCATGATCGCATCAATACCGAGTGGTTTGCCGATTATCTCACCTCATCCATAGGTTCCACGGGCAATCGTAGAGATGCGCACATCGGATGGTCGGTAATGTATTATCCCCTGAAGGATAAAACGTTCAAAAAGCTGATGAAGCCATACATCGTCATGGGGCATTGCTTCGATTACACGAAGGTGCAGGAGAACGTGAATCCGAACAATCGGATGGCCAGATGGAGTTCAGCGATACAAGGCGGTATCGGCAACCACTTCAATCTGACCGAGCACTTCGACCTCACATTTATTGCGCAGTACATGATCCATTTGGGTAAACATGTAGAGGCGCATGAAGAAGAGGGAATGTTCGAGATTCATGAGCATGGAGGCCTGAGTTTGGAAGGTCATCTCCTATTCACAGTTGGTATTAACTACAAGATCGCAGACCTATGGTAACCAGCAACTCCCGAAATAAGATTCTGACAGCAATTCTGCTGCTTTTGAGCACCAGCGTGTTCGCCCAGAAAAACTGGAACAGACCCGAACCGGAAGGTGATGACATCATTCGAAAAGGGCTTGTCCGTTCACAACTGACCATTTCTCCGGGATGGATGATCGGACAGAATAACACCAACATCTTCCTACAGGGCGATCTGGAATATTACGTGACCCGCAAGATCAGCATCAAGGGAGACATGGCCTATTTTCTGGACACACAGGGAAGCGGAAACCTGAAAATGGACCACAGCCTTTTCTTCGGGGCAAACTACCACTTCCCTTACAAACGGTTCGACCCATACATAGGGCTTCATCCGGGCGCAAGCCTTATACAGATGCGAAATCCGAATGCCGGATCGCTGGAACTGCCAGTGGCATACGCGGAATCGGTCATGAAGGTATCTCCTGCCATTTCAGTCACTACCGGTTTCAACTTTTATATATGGAAGTTCTTTCACTTCCTCGGAAAAGTGACCTATGTACATGCAAATCATCCTACTGAATGGGGCAGCAATTATGGGCTCGATGAATTTAGAATTGCCTTTGGTCTGGGACTGAACGTGAACACGATAAAGAAGAAGTGATCTTGGGAAGGGGTTGAGGACAGGTGGCTACGGGCAACCTGCAAAAGCCTTGCCCCTCCCTTTTTCTTTCCGAACAATTACATGAGCTATTGGTTTATAACGGAACCAATAAATGAGTCATGAAACGATTTGCTGAACTGTTCCTGATGCTTTTACTACTGTTTTCTTCTGCTGGCCTAACGCAGGCCAAGAATGTGGAGAAGAAGTACGATGCGATCATTGTACCCGGTTTTCCTTTTGAACCTGACGGAAAGATGAATGCCGTGTATCGCATGCGCTTGGCCTGGGCCTATGAACTCTATCAACAAGGTAGAACGGGTCATATCATCTTGTCTGGAGGAGCAGTTCATACACCCTATGTTGAATCCGAGATCTTTGCGCTTTATCTTATGAAAATGGGAATTCCGGCAGAGGCGCTTATACTCGAACGGCAGGCTGAACACAGTTTGGAAAACGTTTTCTATTCGATGGAAATTGCTGAAAAATACGGTTTTGAGCATGTTGCGGTAGCCACCGATTGGTGGCAGTCGGGCATGATTCAGTTTCTTGGTAAACTGGAAGGCCACGACCTGAGCAAAGTGGATTTCGTTCCCGCCAAATTCAGCATTGTGAACCGTTACTGGAAGTCTTTCGAATTTGAAATTGATCACCAAATGGCGTATGAATCGGAATTTGTTCCACTCGTTAGTCGTGAAACTAAACAACAACGGAAGTTGGGTACTCACGGACTGCTATGGAAGCCGTCCGAAAATGTGGAGATATGCTTCGCTACCGAACTGAATAAGCAATAACTTGCTCTGGTATTAGTTCTCAGAACATGAAAGCGTTCGTAAGATTTGTATATTTCAATATCGTGGTTGTCATGGTAGTTTCGGTTGCCTCTTGCGGAAGTACGCAAAGAGCTTTTCGAAATGCGGAGCCTCAAATGCCATTTGATGTGGTGATCGTACCTGGGGTTCCTTTCGACACCGCTTGGAGTGATGTGATGCGTATGCGCGTGCTTTGGAGTTACTATCTGTACAATCGAGGTTACACCAAGAATATCATTTTCTCTGGCAGCGCTGTTTACACGCCTTACATTGAATCGCGGATAATGGCAGAATATGCAGAGAAACTGGGTATACCTGCTGAACATATTTTTACGGAAGAACGTGCTGAACACAGTACCGAGAACGTGTTTTATTCCTATTACATGGCCAAAGATCTGGGGTTCAGGAATATTGCCCTGGCAACCGACCCTTTTCAGACCAAAATGGTGAAGTCGTTTGCTAAAAAGAAGAAACTGGACATTGCCTATGTTCCTGCCATCTTCGATACCATCCATGCATATTACGCTGACGTTACCGCCACCATCGACCCCACTTGGGCTGAGGTTGACAATTTTGTGGCGCTTCCTGAACGCGAAGGATTCTGGAAAAGATTTGCCGGAACCATGGGTAAGAACTTAAAGTATACGCCCGATCAGATCACCGATGCTTCAATGAAATACGATGACCTGAAACGGTAGTCGGCTCATGGAATCTTAATTATGCCCCATTGTTTATCGTTAAGGAGACAATTCGTGTCACCATGAATACCATTTTTACGTGTTTCACTTAGTACATTTGCGAAATATTCGCATGTGTAATGAAAAGAACCGTAAGGTCAAGTATTGGTGAAGTCTCTGTAAGAGAAGATGGAATTATTTTGGGAAAAGTGTTTGCGGGCTCTGAGATCAACCTGGATGATGCCAAGGACTTTTACTCTCTGATAGAGTATTTGTCAGATAATAAGCCTCACTGTACAATCATGGATCTGACAGGAATATCTTACATGTCAGCAGAAGCCCGAGCCTATATTCAGGAACGAAGTTCGGAACTTGCAAAAACAATTGCAGTAGCCATCGTAACCAGCAGCTTTACCTCTAAAATGATAGGTAACTTCTTTCTCACATCAAATAAACCCAGCTTTCCGATAAAGCTGTTTTCCGAAATGCTATTGGCCCACCAATGGGCAAAAAGCGAATTGGACCGTTTTCATTCCAAGTTAGCTTCTTAAAATCCGTTCTGGACAAAGTGCGATTTTGGCCTGACATCAAGTTCCAACTGACAGAGCAGGTCTAATGAAATCCTCCCAAAGGCGTGTTGAAATCCGTTTGTAGATGGATGGATAAATGAAACAGACAGGTTACTGAACGGCATTTTCCAGTCGATGGTCGATTGAGAGGCTCTACATGAAACCCGGCAGTTCAACCCGCGTTTCAATCAGAAATCCGTTTGTGCATGGTACGATCAGCTTATACCGAGGTCGCTCAAATTGAAATCCTTTTAGGAAACCTGATACATGTTACCATGAAGAATGGTGCTGAGGTGGAACTTGAACAGGCAAGGAATCTTGTCCGTACGATCAATTCTCAACTTGACAACGATGATATTTTCCGAGGCGGAGTATTTGATATAACAGGGTTGACATACGTGAATGCGGAAGCTCGAAACTATCTTTCAAGTGGTGAGGATGCCAACGGCATTACCGTTGGCATTGCGCTGGTTTCCACATCGTTTCTTGGAAGAACCATAGGAAATATGTTCATTAATTTGAGTGGCATCTGTGAAAGGTTTCCGGTCCAATATTTCGATTCCCCAATTAGGGCAGAACATTGGGTACGGACACTTATGCGAATTGCAAGAGAAGAGAATGACTCCTCTAAGAAGAAGGTGGCCTAAACTACTGATCCTTATCCTCCAACAGCGGCACAAAGCGGAATGAGCCGTGCTCAGCGATGACGAATTCCCCGTTCTCCTTTTTGGTGATGGTCTTCATGATCTCCTCATCGCCATTTGATACAGGAATGACCATGATGCCGCCAGGCTTCAGTTGCCCCAGCAAACCTTCGGGAACAATTGGAGCACCAGCGGTAATGATGATGCGGTCGTAAGGTGCCCAAACAGGAACGCCCAGATTGCCATCACCGAAAAAGGTCTTTACCAAGTAGCCGAGCTTCGGCAGCAATTTGCTGGTGCGGTCGTAAAGTTCTTTGATGCGTTCGATGGTGAAAACCTTGGCACCCATCTCGTAGAGCACCGATGCCTGATAACCGCTTCCTGTGCCGATCTCGAGCACCTTCATTCCCCGTTTCACCTGCAAAAGCTCACTCTGAATGGCCACCGTATATGGTTGCGAAATGGTCTGTCCCGCACCGATGCTGAAGGGGCGGTCCTCATACGCAAAGCGTTCAAAGGCACTATCGAGAAATAGATGGCGCGGAACTTTCCCGATCGCTTTCAGCACATTCTCATCTTTGATGCCCTTTTCTCTCAGATGCTCTACCAGTTTCCTTCTGCTACCCTGCTGCTTGTGCGTGTCCTTCACCTTCGGAGATGTTAAATTCTGAGTGTTGAAAAGAGAATGCCGATGCCAAGATCGAGGCGGCTAAATGTAATAATTTGCGAAGCGTTGAGGACGAAGAACAAGAGCATTTATCCATGAAAAACCTGAAGGTCGGTGTGTTGGGAGCGGGGCACCTCGGTAAGATTCATCTGAAGTTACTGAAGGAAACCGAAGGCTACGATCTCGTGGGATTTTACGACCCCGATAATGGACAGGCCGACATTGCCAAAGAACAGTTCGAAATACCAGCATTTGAGAGTATTGAAGAATTGATAGACGCAGTGGATGTGGTAGACGTGGTCACTCCCACTCTTTCGCATTTTGAATGTGCTTCGTTGGCTTTGCGAAGATCGAAACATGTGTTCATCGAAAAACCCGTGACCAACACATTGGAAGAAGCTGAAAGCTTGATGAAACTGGCCGAAGAGGCGAAAGTGAAAGTGCAGATCGGTCATGTGGAGCGCTTCAACCCTGCGTTCATCTCAGGCAGACCGTACATCGATCATCCCATGTTCATTGAGAGCCACCGGTTGGCACAGTTCAATCCACGTGGCACCGATGTTCCAGTAGTGATGGATCTGATGATCCATGACATCGACATCATTCTCAGCATTGTCAACTCCAACATCAAGCGCATCAGTGCCAGCGGAGTTTCGGTGGTGAGCGACACGCCCGACATTGCCAATGCCCGCATCGAATTCGGAAATGGTTGCGTGGCCAACATCACGGCCAGTCGCATTTCACTCAAGAACATGCGCAAAACGCGCATCTTTCAGCGCGATGCCTATATCGCCATCGACTTTCTGAAAAAGAAGGCCGAAGTGGTGCGAATTGATGATGCAGAAGTGGCGACCAGCACCAACGACATGTACATTGAGTTGGCCGACAAGACCAAACGTAGGATCAATTTCGAATTTCCACAGGTGGAAGAAAACAACGCCATTCAAGAAGAGCTGCGCGCTTTTAGAGAATGTATTGAGAATGATGCACGGCCGGCCGTAACAATTCAGGACGGTTACAACGCCTTGCAAGTGGCGCATCAGATCGTATCGAAACTGAACCTCGATGCCAACCTTCTTACCTCCAGTATATAATAAGTTAACTTCGCGTCCGTTGCCACCAGCATGCACGGTATGAATACCCGATCGTCTCTTTTCTTCGTTTTATTCTTTTCGATGGTGATATTGAGCTCATCATCCTGCGATATCATCAACCCGAAAGAAAAGATCCCATCCTTTATTCGCGTAGATTCCATTCGCTTGCAGGTGAGTGCCGGACAAGGCAATCCAGTTCAGAATTTTACCGATGCTTGGCTTTTTGAAGAGGAAAAGATGGTGGGCATCTACGAACTGCCTGCCACGTTTCCGATACTGAAAGATGGCGTTACCAGTATCCGCATCCAAGGCGGTGTAAAACTGAACGGACAGGTGGCCACACGCATTCCTTACTTCTATACCGAAGATTATCTGCATGATGTGGAACTTTTCCCAGACAGCGTCATACACATCAACCCAACGCTCAAATTCAAGGATTGGGTAACCTTCGATTGGCTGGAGGATTTTGACAATGGCGGACTGACATTGACATTGAACAGTCCCAACAGCCAAGGAACATTGACACGTGTTTCAGGGTCAGAAGCTTACGATGGCCAATCCATCAAACTTTCACTTGGCGCAGACGAAACTTTTATAGAGTGTAAAAAAGGTGGCGATCCGTTGAGTTTGGGTGACGTGAGTACACCTGCCATGATCGAATTCACCTACCGCTGCAATAATTCCTTTGCGTTCGGACTTTACAGTACATCACCAGGGAACATAACTCAACAACCCATCATTTTTCTAAACCCAAAGGAAGAATGGAACCATATTTACATAAATCTAACGGATGCTAAGGGTAACAATCCAAACTTTTACGAGCATCGGCCGTATTTCGGTTTTTTCCGCGATGATGGTTTGGAGGGTGAAGCGTACGTATACATCGATAACATCCGATTGGTGCATTGATGAACCGAAGGCTACAGACGTTCAAATACATCCTTTTTGATTGGATTGCCGCTTCGGTGGCTTGGAGCCTTTTCTTCTACTACCGAAAAGCATTTGTAGAAAGCAGCAAATACGGCATTCAGATCTTGGTGGAAATGGATCAGCGGTTCATTCAGGGGCTGGTGCTGATACCGATATTCTGGCTGCTTTTCTATACCGTTCTTGGCACCTATCGCAAGGTTTATCGCAAATCCAGACTGAAGGAGTTTTTCCAGACAATTCTCAGTACGGTCATCGGTGTCACCTTCCTGTTTTTTGCCCTTATTTTGGATGATGTGGTGCTGAACCATCGCACGTATTATCAATCGTATGCGGTGCTGTTCGGGCTTCATTTTACACTAACGTTTCTGGTCCGTTTCATGCTCTCCTCCATCACGGCAGGAAAGATCCATCGCAGAGAGATAGGTTTCCCAACGCTGATGATAGGAAGCGATGCCAATGCCGTGGAACTCTTTCAGGAACTGGAAAATCAGCAGCAGGCATCGGGCAACCTTTTCAAAGGTTTTATCCGCGTGAAGAAGCGCGAAAGCTATCCGCTGGAAGATCACCTACCATTTCTGGGTGATCAGGACAAATTGCAAGAAGTGATCCAAGAACACCGCATCGAAGAGGTGATCATTGCATTGGAATCGAGCGAGCATCAAGACCTGCAGCATATTCTCAACGAATTGGAAGGAACGGATGTCATTGTCAAAGTGATTCCCGACATGTACGACATCCTTTCGGGTTCTGTAAGAATGGATTCCATTTACGGCACGCCATTGATCCAGGTCACGCAAGACATCATGGCGCCATGGCAGCAGGTGACCAAACGCGCTGGAGACATCGTTCTGTCATCACTTGCCTTGATCGTGCTCAGCCCAGTTTATCTGGCTACGTCATTGTTCGTAAAACTGAGCAGCCCCGGCCCGATTTTCTATGCACAGGAACGCATCGGGAAAGGAGGAAAACCGTTCATGATCTACAAGTTTCGATCCATGGTGGTGGATGCCGAAAAAATGGGGCCAGCGCTTTCCAGCGATCACGACCCACGCATTACATCATTCGGTCGGTTTATGCGGAAAGTTCGTTTGGATGAAATTCCACAGTTCTACAATGTGCTTATTGGAGACATGAGCCTTGTCGGCCCGCGGCCAGAAAGGCAGCACTTCATCGATCAGATCGTGCTGAAAGCTCCACATTACAAGCATCTGCTGAAAGTAAAACCCGGAATCACCTCTTGGGGAATGGTAAAATACGGCTACGCAGAAAATGTAGATCAGATGATCAGACGGATGAAATTCGATCTGCTTTACATTGAGAACATGAGTCTTTTGGTGGACATCAAAATCCTGATTTACACCGTCCAAACGGTTATGATGGGACGCGGGAAGTAGCAGAAATAATTTTCACTTCAATTTCCCGTTCTGCTATCTGATGAAACTTCTACCCACCGCTTCCCTCCTATTTCTCTGCTTGAATCTTCTTGCACAACCCAAGAAGCATTCGGTGTTTTTTGAGCATGACAGCTATGAGGTTTCGAACGCACAGGAAGAAGAACTGATGACATGGCTGAATACATTTTCAGACACCGCCACCAAAGTAGAGGTCATCGGTTTTACCGACCATCTGGGTTCCAATGGTTACAATCAGAAACTCTCTGAAGAACGTGCGAAAACGGTAGCCGACCTGCTGGAAAGACAGGGCAAGTTCCACTATAGAATGAGTATTACTGATGCAAAAGGCGAGTCGGAAGCAGAACAATTTGAGGATGCAAGAAGAAACCCAAAAGACAGGCGCGTGGATGTGATGGTTTCGATAAAGCCAAAACCAACCGCAAAACCTATAGAAAAAACAGAACCGATTGCAATAGAAGAACCGCAATCGGATGCTCTAAAGACAGATTCGGACCTCTTGGTCCGTGCAGAGGTCGGACAGACAGTTGTGCTGCGCAACCTGAACTTCTTTCCTGGAAGACATTATCTCATTCCAGCGGCATTGCCCGAACTGGAGCGGCTTGCGCAGATACTGAAAGAGAATCCGACCATGGAAATTGAGATCCAAGGTCACATCTGTTGCAAACTCGACACATTGGACGGCTTGGATGTGAACACGGGAACTTACAGCCTTTCATTCAACCGTTCCGAATACATCTTCAATCAGTTGGTGCTGGCAGGCATTGAGCCTGAAAGAATGAGTTATCGGGGTTTTGCGGGAGGCCGTCCGTTGGTGAAACCTGAAATGACCGAAACCGACCGTCAGCGCAACCGAAGGGTAGAGATAAAGATCTTGAAAAAGTGATCACTTCTCTTCGCTCTCCACAGGGTCTTGGAAAACGATCTCCAAAGCCGAAGAGCCTGAAAGGTCGGACCGAAGCTCTACGGAATGCGTTGAAATGCCATCAGAAATGGTCATTGTAACCGTATTGGGCGGCTGCGTTCCCAAGTTGTGCGCGTGCAAATAGATGTAGATCTTATTGAATCGCGAAGCATCGTAGGTCACCGTTTTCTTCTCTGCCGTAATGCTGTACTCCTTTACAATGCACTCGTCACCAACATAAATGGAGACAATATCACCATCGACCACCTGCGCATCCCAGATATTGAAGGTCAGCTGGTGTCCGCTCATCACAAGCCGATGCTCCTTGCGTATAGGTTTCACCCTCCGATTGTTTTTGACCGATTCCACTTCCAGGTCCACGCGGTCTTCTGGTTTCACTGGTTCGTATGTTTCAATCTTTTCCGGTTCTTTCAGCACCACGTTGATGTTGGTAGGACCTTTTTTCACATCCTGAGGAACGTCCTCCACAGGTTCTGCATACTGAACGATCTCTACTTCCGGCTCCACTTGTTCTTCAACAGGTTCTACCTTCTTTCCTTTCTTCTTGGGTTCTTCTTCCGGAACATCTTCCACGATCCTCCAAAGCTTTATGCTTTTGTCCAAACTACCTGACAGGATGTAATTCGGGCCATTGTCAAGGTCGAACGAAAGGATTGTCCCTTGCTCAGCTCCTTGGTCAAGTACCAATTGTTTCTTACTCAGATCCCAAACATTGAAGCGTGAGGCATGGTCTCCCGTGACCACGTACTTGCCATCTTCTGTAAATGCCAAATTGCTGAATTTCCTTCCGCTGCTTCCAGACCGGAAACTTGTAATGAGATAAAAATTGGAAGGGTCGCGCATATCGACCCGCGAATTATCGCACCAGGTCAATAAACGCTCTCCGTCATCAGAAAACTCCAATGCGTTGATGAGACACGAACCGGTATTGTACTCTCTTTGTACTTCTCCGGATCTCAGATCCAAAGCCATCAGATATTGTCCGGCAGCAAAGATCAGTTCCTTGCCGTCTGGGCTCAGAATTCCACATCTGATCGACTCCTTGGGGTCTTTATAGATCACCTCAGGATCTTCCTCACTTTTCAGCGCAACTTTACTCAGGAACTTGTTCGTGCCTCCGAAATACACCATTCCCATTCCAGAAGAGACCAGCGCAAAATTGACCTTGTTCACGGGACTCTCAGGGGGCGTTGGACTCACGATCCGCTGTAGGCAATAACCTGTAATGGCATCCCAGACCTTCACCTGTCCATCCTCTCCCGCAGACACCAGATATTTTCCATCCTCAGAGTAGTGGAGATCGTTGATGGATCCATAATGCCCCTCCAATTTCTTTCTGCCGCTTTCGCCATCAATGGTCCAGATGAATACCTCACCGCGCGTTCCACCACTCGCAAAATGAATGCCGTCTGGCGAAAAGATGACGCGTCTGACGCCATGCTCATGACCGTTGAAGGTACGGATATGCTCCAGTTTTAAGTTCTGAGCCTGTCCAACGTTCAGCACAGAAGAAATCAACAAAAGACTGAGACAGACGTACCTTTTCATTTTCCCGACCAACCAAGCCATAGTTAGGCATTTTTTTGATCTGCCGCAAATATCTGCGCTCAACCAGTTTGAGAAATACAATTCTCGTTGCACGGTATGTAAGCAAGGTTGCTCCTGAATACGCATGTGGAACTTGAAAATATGCACTTTTGCGGCACATGTCGCGCGGTATCGGTTTCATGCTCATCAGCACATTTGCATTCTCGTTGATGCAACTCTGCGTCAAGTATCTGCATCACCTCCCAACACACGAACTCATTCTTTTCAGAAGCGCTATTTCACTCATTCTTAGTTTGAGCTACCTGCTTCCCAAGAAGATAAATCCGCTTGGCGTCAATCGGAAATTCTTGCTGTTGCGGGGTGTTTTCGGAGTAACGGCATTGAGTCTGTTCTTCATCACTTTGCAACATATACCGTTGGCGAGTGCCGTGACCATTCAATACCTCTCACCCGTCTTCACCGCCATCATCGCCATCTTCATGCTGGACGAAAAAATGCGTCCCGTGCAATGGCTGTTTTTCGGGTTGGCTTTTGTTGGAGTAGCGTTTATGAAAGGGTTTGACGAAAGGGTCTCTTTGTTCTATCTGCTTCTCGGATTGGGCTCTGCCCTCTTTGCTGGTGCGGCCTACAATTGCATCCGAATTGTAAAAGACACCGATCATCCGCTGGTGGTTGTTCTATATTTTCCTTTGGTGGCCACGCCCATCATGCTGGTTCTGTCCTATTTCAACTGGGTAACCCCGATAGGTTGGGATTGGTTACTACTGTTGCTGTTGGGGATTTTCACACAGATCGGCCAGGTGTTTATGACAAAAGCACTTCAATTGGAAAAGGCCAATCTTGTAACAAGCATGAAGTACCTGGGATCCATTTATGCATTAGCATACGGCTACTTCCTGTTCGGTGAAAGCTATGATCTTTTCGGTCTTTTAGGAATTCTACTGGTATTGGCAGGCGTTATCCTGAATGTAACCTTGAAGCCGAAAGCAGATTTCAACGCATAAAAAAAGCCCCGATTTCTCGAGGCTTCCTTATGAACGGTAATTGTCCCTATTCAATGACCATTTTCTTGGTGATCACCGCATTTCCATCCGAAATGGAATAGAAGTAAACACCGGCAGGTAGGCCATTTCTATCGAACTCAAATCGGTTGACACCTTGATTGGCCTGAATTCTTTTTGCAGCCAGTTGATCTCCCAAAATGTTGAATACTGCAAACTCAACAGCCTTGGCTTTTGAAGAATTGAAAGTGATGACCGTGCTTAAGCCAAATGGATTGGGTTGATTCATAACCTTCGTAAACCCTTCCGAATCCGCTTCGTCAATTCCTACTCCGCTGGCGCGCACATCAAGTGTGTTCCCATCCAAACGGATTCCATGAACCGTAAAATTGGTATCGCCAAAGGCATCCAGAAGCACGCCCATATCGGTCAACCATACATCATAACCCACATATCCACCAATGGCAGATGGTGAGAAATTAGCTGCACGTGCATCCAAGAAAACAGTCAGAGGATAAAGTCCATCGCTGTTCGGGCCTCCGCCTGCGGCTGCAGTCCAAGCAGCAGCCGAACCTGTGATGCTGATGCAACCTGTGGTCTGCTGAAAACCAGTTGTCGTGTCACCGGGATTTATCCAATAACCGAACGGATTCTCTACCGCATCATACGTGGTATCGAAAGCAGCATCTGTCGTGTAGCTCAATCCAGCTGGCAGGCCAGCGATCGAATCCAAACGAAAGCGATCAGCAAATACCGTTACATCCAACGGATTTCCTGGCGAGAGTTCGATCGTCAGCGTGGTATCGGCAAATGTCTGTAGACTGAGAACCACCTCTTTGTCCCCGCAATCGGTACACGCAAAAACAGGAGGCAACGCAGTTGGTCTGAAAGCGATTCCGGAACCAGAGAAATCAGTTGCAGGAACGCATTGAGCAAACAGTTCAACTGATGCCAGCAAGAAGAATGAGAAAAGTAAGTGTCGTTTCATAGTTGATGAATTAGAATTGTCGGTAAAACTAATCCTATTTCTAACATTGAAATTTGATCTTTGCCAAGTTCACATTTGAGACAAATTTGTTGATGGACATGAAGATTCCGGTTATCGATATTTCGCCACTTATTGAGATGAATGACCATGCAAGCGCCATGGAAACGGCCAAGCGCATTCGTCAAGCATGTCGCGAACATGGATTCTTTTACATCCAGAATCATGGTATCTCCGAATCACTACAGGAGAAATTGGAACAATTCAGTAAAGAATTTTTCTCCCTGTCTGAAAAGGAGAAGATGGAAATTGCCATGCAGAAAGGCGGTTCTGCTTGGCGGGGTTATTTCCCTGTCGGGAATGAATTCACTTCCGGAAAACCAGACCAGAAAGAAGGACTCTATTTCGGAACCGAACTTACTTCCGAGCATCCTAAAGTGACCTCGAAAACCCCGATGCATGGAGGCAATCTGTTCCCACAGGATCCAAAAGAATTGAGAGAAACCGTTCTGGCCTATATGCATGAAGTGACCAAAGTTGGGCATGCCGTTCTTCGTGGAATCGCGCTCAGTTTGCAACTTCCTCACAATCATTTCGAATCATCCATCACAAAAGATCCATTTATTCTCCTTCGTGTTTTCCACTACCCGAAAGTTGAAGTGCAAGATGAGAACTGGGGGGGCGTTGGCGAACATACCGATTACGGATTGCTTACGATCTTAAAACAAGATGACTGTGGTGGATTGGAAGTGAGATCGAACGGAGAATGGATCGCTGCCCCGCCCATTGCAAACACATTCGTTTGCAACATTGGCGACATGCTTGATCTCATGACAGGTGGTCTTTATGTATCAACGCCTCATCGCGTCAAGAACACATCCGGTAAGAACAGACTCTCTTTTCCGCTCTTCTTCGACCCCAATTTTGATGCGGTCGTCAAACCAATTCCCGGTTTTGAAAAAAGTGTGGCCGACCACGCTTCACGTTGGGATGGCCAGAATGCTTACGACTTCAAAGGAAAATATGGCGATTATGTGGTTGTGAAAGTTTCCAAGGTGTTTCCCGAACTGTTTCGAGGAATTTCGAATCCGGACGATAACAACTAAACCACTATGGACTGGAAGTCCATAGGTTTGATTGACGACTGAAAGTCGTCTTTCACTCAATGATGAAATTGCTTCCGCCATTGTCATCACTCCTTCTGTGATGCTCCAGATATTCATTCACCATTTCATCTGT